>JAMPIU010000127.1 GCA_023667845.1 Dehalobacter sp.
ACTGCTTAACTATCTTACCTCTTGTCTTGTTATCCACAAGGCCTGTTTCCCTTGCTCTTTTTTCCTCCCACACTCTCTTTTTTTCTTTTCACCTTCCTATTGACAATTCTTAGCTGGACTTTTTGATACAGGTCTATAGCAACGGGCCGCCTAAAACTTGCTTTTGAGTTTATAAAATGAACCGCTTAAAACTTCTTGCGGATTGTTCTGTTTCTTGTGTTTACGTCTGTATTATATGGCTTTTTGCTTTTTTATTCTGTGATAAACTCACGAAGTCTATCCGGGCATAAATCCGGGTTGATCGGGTTGGAGGTTGTGCCGGCCGCTCAAAAATCGAAGTTGTGCAGTTATATTTTCCTCAAATCACTAAAAACCACCCTATATTCCATCACACAACTTCGATTTTTGAACAGTCAGCTAAGCCTTAGCTTTACAAATCAATTGCGTCATGGTGCCCATGGGGCAATAAACACACCAGGAACGGGGCTTAAAGAGCAGCATGGTAATCAGGCCCAGGGTGGTGGAGGTAAGCATCACACTATAGAAGCCAAAGGCGAATTGAGCCACCCAGGGCTGCACAGCCGTGCCGTGATAGGCCCAATGCCAGGGCAGCTTAAAGCTCCACAGCAAGGTCACCGCCTCACTGAGGCTGCGCTGACCGGCAAAAACCAGCCAGGTGGCAAAGAGCATAAGAAAGAACATGGTGAAGAAAAAGGCCAAAAAGCCGTAGCGGAACTGCTCGCTGCGCAAAAAAGAGGGAATGTCTTTTTGGCGGGAAAGGCCCAGGCTGCCGCCTAACAGAGCAAAAAGCTGGCCTCTGCCGCAATAGCGGTTGCAGTAGGCCTTGCTGCCTTTCGTTATAGCGATAATCAGCGGGATAAAAAAACAGAGCAGGCCCGCCCAGGCAAAAAGAATATTAAAAAAACCGAGAAACAAATAGGCAGCCGAGAATAGCCAAAGATAATCATACCAATGTTTTTTCATGCCGGCACCTCCACCATTTCAATGATAGAAGCCGGGCAGGCCCGCAGGCACAAACCGCAGCCCACACACAGGCTTTCATCGATAGCCGCATACACGCCCTTTATTATTGCTATTGCTTTTTGAGGGCAGACACTAAAACAGCAACCGCAGGCCACACATTGGTCCCGGGGCACTCTGGCTTTCTCTTTAGGGATTTTCTCTTTAGAAATTTTCTCCTTGGAGATTTTATCTTTCTGCATATTGCTCCTCCTTCTTAAATATGCTTTATATGCTTTACATCAATAATGAAATAATCCTACAAAAAAACCGGCAGAAAAGTCGGTGACAATATCACCGGAGGCTTTTTCTTGCTGTTAGACAACGTACCAAACCGCAGTACCCCTCATAAATTGGGAAGAAGAAGCTGGATTCCGGGAGGGGATTTTATGGATAACCATATAGAAAACCAGATTACTCCGCTTAGCCGGCTGCTCCCCGGCAGCAGAGGTCTGGTTCGTTCGTCGGCTTTACAAGGCTCTATGCGCCGCCGTTTACAGGATTTGGGCCTGGTGGAGGGCACATTGGTCCGCTGTCTGCATCAAGGCCCCAGCGGCGATCCTATGGCCTATGATATACGGGGAGCCGTTATTGCTTTACGCAAGGAAGATGCTCAGCATATTTTAATTGAAAGGGAGGCCCGGCCATGGCAATAGATGCTGGATTAAGCGCCCCTGTTATTGCTTTGGCCGGTAATCCCAACGTAGGCAAATCCACCATCTTCAATAGCCTGACCGGCATGCACCAGCATACGGGCAACTGGCCGGGCAAAACCGTTGCCGGCGCTGAAGGCAGGCATTTTTTTGGCGGCAGGGAATGGAGGATTGTGGATCTGCCCGGCACTTACTCCATATCGGCCCACTCTGTGGAAGAAAAGATAGCCAGAGACTACCTCTGCTTCGCCAGTCCTTCGGCCGTTATCGTGGTTTGCGATGCCACTTGTCTGGAGCGAAATTTAAACCTGGTGCTGCAGATTAGGGAAATTACCCAAAACATAGTGGTTTGCGTCAATTTACTGGATGAAGCGGCCAAAAAGCAAATTGTTCTGGATTTACCCCAGCTTTCCCGGTTGCTGGGCCTGCCGGTGGTGGGAGCCAGCGCCCGGGCCGGCCGGGGAATAAGCGAGTTGATGGAGCAGGCCGCCGTCCTGTCCCAAGAAACAAAAGAAGAGGAAGCCAAAGCGGAGAAAGCCAAAAGGCCCCTTATTCCCAGGCTCACTTATCCCAAACCCATAGAGAAGGCTATCAGCAGGTTGCTGCCCTTTTTGGATGGTTTGGCTCCCGCCTTGCCCCGGCATTGGCTGGCCCTGCAATTGCTGGACAAAGACGGCAGTTTTCTGGAATCCCTGGCCACAGAAGCCGCCCTGGATATTGAAGCTTTGCCGGAGCTTGCCCGGCAGCTAGACCTGCTGCACAGTCAATTAGCCCAAGCCGGCTACGACAGTTGCCGGCTCCGGGATGAAATCACGGCCGCCGGGGTCAAAGAAGCAGAAGCCATCGCCGCTAAGGTTGTCCGCCACATCCGGGAGGACAGTCACCGCCGGGACCGCCTCATCGACAACTGGATTACCGGCCGTTTTACCGGCATGCCCCTGATGCTGGCCCTTTTAGCCTTAGTTTTCTGGATTACCATCGTTGGCGCCAACTATCCTTCCGCTGCCCTTTCCCATTTATTTTTTGCTTTGGAAAACGGCCTGTCCCGGCTTCTGTCGGGCTTTCCCGCCTGGCTCTCTTCATTGCTGGTGGAAGGAGTTTACCGGACTTTGACTTGGGTGGTTTCGGTAATGCTGCCGCCTATGGCCATTTTCTTTCCGCTGTTTACCCTCTTGGAAGACGCCGGCTATTTGCCCCGGGTAGCTTTTAATCTGGATCATTATTTTCAGAAATGCGGCGCTTGCGGCAAACAAGCCCTGACCATGGCTATGGGCTTTGGCTGCAATGCCGCCGGCGTTATCGGCTGCCGTATCATTGATTCTCCCCGGGAACGGCTGATTGCCGTCCTAACCAATTCCCTGGTGCCCTGCAATGGCCGGTTTCCTACTCTCATCGCCATCATTACCATGTTCTTTACCGTCAATTTCAGCATGAGCGCCACCGGCTCCCTTAGTCTCACCATTTTGCTGACCGCTTTTATTCTGCTGGGTATTCTCATGACCTTTCTCTCATCGGCCTTTTTATCCCATACGCTTCTCAAGGGTATCCCCTCTTCTTTCGCTTTGGAACTGCCGCCTTACCGCCGGCCCCAATTCCATCAGGTGATTATCCGCTCCGTTTTTGACCGAACCTTATTCGTCTTAGGCCGGGCCTTGGTTGCCGCCGCTCCGGCCGGCCTGATTATTTGGCTCTTAGCCAACATCAATGCGGGCAGCCAAACGCTGCTGGCCCACTTCACCGGCTTTTTGGACCCGGCGGGCCGGTTGATGGGTTTGGACGGCGTAATTCTGATGGCCTTCATCCTGGGCTTTCCGGCTAACGAAATTGTGGTTCCTTTGATTATTATGACTTATGGAGCAGGCGCAAGCCTAACGGATGCCGATAGCCTGCTGGCCTTAAAAACCTTGCTGCTGGATAACGGCTGGACTTGGGTCACCGCTTTATGCGCCATGGTCTTTTGCCTTTTCCATTTCCCCTGCGCCACCACATTTTTAACCATAAAAAAAGAAACCCAGAGTTGGCGCTGGGCCCTTCTGGCTTTCTTTTTGCCTACGGCAATCGGTATTTGCTTCTGCCTGTTAATCAACGGCTTCGCTCACTTGTTCATCCTCTGAGGCATCATAATTTTTAGGATTATCCAAAAAACAGTTGATCGTAGAAATCAGCGTCTTGATATTAAGGGGCTTGGCTATATGAGCGTTCATCCCCGCCTTTAAACTGCTTTCCACATCTTCTTTAAACACATTGGCGCTTACGGCCATGATAACGGTATCTTTAGCCGGCCCTTCCATAGCGCGAATCTGTTTTGTGGCCTCATAGCCGTCCATTATTGGCATCTGCACATCCATAAAAATGATATCATAGGCATTTTCCGCCACCATGTCGATGGCCTCCCGCCCGTTAGCAGCTTCATCAATGACCATACCGGTTTCCGCCAAAAGTTCCAATGTCACGATCCGGTTCAGCGCCACATCATCCACCACCAGCCCCCGTTTGCCGGCATAAATATTTTTGATCTCCCCCAATTCCTCCGGTCTCGTACCACCTGCGGGACTGGCGGCAGCCACCGGCAAATCCAGGCCGAAGGAAAAGCAAGATCCCTGGCCTTCCTCTGTTTCTACAGAGATATCGGAGTTCATTAAAGCAAGGATCCGTTTGTTGATAGCCAACCCAAGCCCTGTACCGCCAAACCTGCGGGAAATGGAACCATCGGCTTGTACAAAGGGATGGAACAAACGTTCCAACTGATCCCGGGAAATGCCCATGCCATTATCCCTAACCGAAAACAGCAGCCGGGCCTTATTATTTTCTACCCCCTGCAATGAAACCTTCAACTCAACCCCGCCTTTTTCCGGCGTGAATTTAACGGCGTTAGACAGAAAGTTCAGCAATACCTGAGATAAACGCATGGAATCTCCCACCAAAGTCTGGGGTATATCTTCATCCGCCCGGATAACAAAGCGAATATCCTTCTCCCTGGTTTTTTCCCTAATCAACGAATTGATTTTTTCCACCATTGCCGCCAGAGAAAAAGGCTCAATGCTGAGATCCAGGCGTCCTTCTTCAATCTTTGACAGATCCAGCACATCATTGATCAGATCCAAAAGATGCAGGGAGGATACCTCAATGGTTTTAATGGCTTCCTGCAATTTTTCCCGGCTGTCGGTGCAGCCGGCAATCCGGGCCATACCCACAATGGCATTTAAAGGGGTCCGCATCTCGTGGCTCATCCGGGAGAGAAATTCGCTTTTGCCCCGGTTGGCGGCTTCGGCGGCGATCTTGGCCTCTAAAAGATTCTTCTCCAGATCTTTCTGAAGGCTGATATCCACAAAGCTGTCCACCAGGTATTCCTTGTCTTCAATCGTGATCCGGGTACCTGTTTTAATAACGGGAATCAGACTGCCGTCCTTCCGCTCAATAACCCTTTCGGTTACGATGGTGGTCAGTTCCCGCTCATTAACATGGGGACATAAATCCATAGAACTCCGGCACAATACATCACAGCATCTCTGCCCGATGATTTCCTCGGCCCTCATTTGCAGCATTTCCTGCATAAAACAGTTTACCATCTCAACTATATGGGTTTTCATGTTGATTAAAACGATGCCTATTCTAGCCGAGTCCAGCACCTTTTGAAAAAGCTCGCTGTCCTTCTTGACCCGTTTATTAATTGCCGGTATCTCGGCAATATCCCTGATGACAGCGGCAATGCCGTATATAACGCCTTTCTCATCACAGACGGGGAAGACGGACTGGGCGACGGTAATGACGCTGCCGTTTTTATGGCGCAAATAGCCGGTGCCATTCCAGAAACCTTTTTCAAATACCATAGGTTGAATAACGTTTAACGCAAAGTGGTGAAAATCATTGGCATGGATGTCGGCAATACTTGTAAATTCCGGCCGTTCCTCCGGCCCATAGCCCATTTTGGCGTAAGCTGCATTATTGAGGTAGATCAGCCTGCCCTTCAGATCGGCAATACCAATGAAATTGTTGGAACTGTCTACAATGGAGGCTTTCATCCGGGTGAGGTATTCTTCATTAAGCATTCTTTCGTCCATGCCATTCACCTTTATCTAAATATTCTTATCCTCCCTTTATTATAGTCAATATTTAAAATCCTGTATAGTGCGGCCGGATTTTATCTTCCCAGATAAAGCCGGTAACAATATAATAACCCTTGGCATACAGTACTATATATGATACTATGAAGATAAAGGGAGTGATAACGCATGGCAAGTGTGGATAAAATAATCGAAAAGATGAAACGGCAACCAAACGGTATAACAATATCGGAAGCCGCTAAGGTTTTAACCGCCAAAGGTTACAGGCTGGCAAGGCAAAAAGGCTCCCATTGCCATTACATTAACGCAATCGGCGACGTTATCACAATCAAGAAAGACAATCCCCTTAAGGCCGTATACGTCAAAGACATATTAAGTCGGATATAAATCTGATATACAAGGAGGTTTTATGATGAGCACTCAAGATTATATGAAGCTCCCGTACAATTATATTATCAAACCCATACAGGACGAAAGCGGCTCATACTTCCATGCCTCAGTTTTGGAGCTTGACGGCTGTCAAAGTACCGGGGCAACATTTCAGGAAGCTTATGATGGCCTTATGGATGCTATGGAAGGCTGGATTGAGACAAAAATTGAAAACGGCTTTACCGTTCCCGCTCCATTGGATAGCGACAAGTTCAGCGGTAAGTTTGTTGTAAGACTCCCCAAGTCTCTACATGCCCGTCTTGCCATTGAAGCTGAAAAGGAAGGTGTTTCCCTCAATCAGTACACCTTATACAAATTAAGCAACTGAAAGCATAAGCCGCTCCATAAGGGGGCGGCTTTTTGCTGTCTATCATAGAAAACGGTTATGGCGGCCCTATCTCATTTCCCCAGCGAAAGCCGGTAGGGCGCCGTAAAGTAATAGATGGGGTTCATCACCCGCAAATTCAGGGACCTGCCGTCGCCCTTTTCCAAGGCAAAGAAAACCTGGGTAATAACACCGTTTTCATCCGGCATCATAGAATAACCGCCGCCCTCAGGCCGGCCCATAAAGTTAATTCGCATGAAACTGGCCCCCGACATGATTTTATCCGGCCACTGATTGTCGTAGCTCAAATTCATTACTAAGGCATTTTCATCGCCAAAAGTCTCATTTTCTATGGCCACATCGGCAATAGTCATGGTGCAATCGCCAAACTCCACTTTTTGATTCACCGTCAGCTTTTCTCCTGCTGCCGGAATAGGCAGCTTAATGTCCCGGTACTCGTTGCTTTGAACCAGGATAAAGGGGATATCCAGCACCAAATCCCGGTCCTCCGGCTCCAGATCAAAGGTGAACTTCGTATTAGGACCCATGAAGCTTTCCGGCAGGGTATAGCTTTTGGGGCCGTTGCTGGTCAGCAGCCTTAAATCCAGGCCGCCGTAGCCCTTTTCCCATTCCCTGGAGAAGGACTGTATCTGGTAATTGCTTTTGTTGAGGGGATAAAGCTCCACCGTGACCTGATCCTCTGTAAACTCAGGCACGGCCGTGATGGCAATATTATGATGAATGTCGGTGGCCCCAATATCCGTCAGCTTCTCAAAGGTGGCCACATCTTTTAATGCAAACTCCAGGGACAAGCCCAGACCTTCATGCTCCAGCCGGTAAACAGTATCCGTATTGATGTCTGCCGCCGCCACTTTATACGTGTAAGCGCTGCTTTCCGTCCTGGAGCCGCCGGCGCTGGAACCCATAAAATCCTCATATTTTTGACTGCCGGCGTAAAGGCTGATTTTGGACTGAGTCAGCTTGTCTTCTTTTTGCAGCCGCTCCCATTCTTCTTGCTTTTTTGCCAGCAGCGCTTCTTCCGTCAGGTTTTTCCATTCCACCTCAAATAAAACGGTGAGGCTATCCTTGCCGGCAACGGCGTTTTGCAGGGATAGGCGGGCTTCCTGGTTTTCGGCGCTGGGCAAGCTATCTGCTACATAGAGGATAGCATCTCCTGCATCAGCCCCGGCCTGGTTTTCCACAATGCCATAGCCGGGGATAAAGCTGAAAAAGCGGTTGACGGCAGCGATGACCACGTCAAAGTTCATTAAAGACAGGGCTAAAAACAGCAGCACTCCCGCTGCCAGAAGAGCGGTCTTTTGAAATAAAAGTTTTGATGGGCCGCCGGCAGTTTTGCGGTTTTTCTGCGCTTGCGGGGCCTGCGGAGGCTCCGCCGCATGCAGGGGTTTTCCCGCATGCAGGGGCTTTGTCGTATGCAGGAGTTCTGCCGTATCCGGGGCCTGGAGACCGGCCTTGGCAAACACTTTATTTTTTATCCGGTTGGCAGCCAACTCGTCAAGCTCTTCGCCGATTTCTGCCGCTTCTCCTCCTATATCCCGGGGCTCTATTGCCTGCAAAAGCTCTGCCGTTGTTTCTTGATCCAATTGCTCCATAAGCTTCCTTATTTTCTCCTCCATTACAAAACACCCCCTAAGGCCAGTTTTAGCTTATCCAGTCCTCTGGATATTTTTTTGTCGATGGTATTTTCCTTGATGTCCAGGGCTTGGGCAATGGCCTTGGTGCTTTGGCCAAAATAATACTTACGGATAAATATCTCGCTATCCGGCGGTCCTAAGGCCTCGATCTGACTGACTAGCTCCCGCCCGGTTTCCCGGGCCGTTACCGCTGCCTCCACCTGATTTTCTGCCGCCTGGCCCTCAGTCTTTGGCCATAGCTCCTCTTGCTCTAAAGGAAGGGCCCCTCGCAAGGGCTGATTTGCCTGGCCCGTAAGCCGCCGGAATTTATCAATGGCTTTGCGCTTAGCTACCGTTGCCAACAAGGCTTTGACACTGCCTTTCGAGGCATCCATAGCTTTGCGGCTTTGAAATACAGCATAAAAAACATCGCTGGTGCATTCTTCGATATCCTCCCTGCCAGCTACAGACTCCAGCTTGCCTGATACGATGGTATAAACGAAACCCAGATAATTATCCATCATATCCGCAAGCCCCTTTTCCGGCTCATCCCGCAGCAGGCGGATTAAATCCCCATCACCAATCAAAGGCTCACCTTCTTTGCTTCAAATAATCACTTCACTATATCCATTCGTAAACGGTTGGTCAAATCTGACCATAGAAAAGAAAATTTTTTGTAAACGTCTGCTCTTTTAATGCAATTTTTAGAGGATTTTAGCCAAATATGTAAAATATATGAAACAGGAGGTGGAATAATGGATAAAGAACCAGAGCACTTCTTGTCTCAATTATTTGACCAACAGTTTATTGCTTTATACAAGTATCTTTATCACCGCACCAGAGATAGTGAATTAGCCTATGACCTGGCTCAAGAGGCTTTTGCCAGATTATGCTCAAAAATAGATGATATCGGCCACACCAATCTGGCCGGCTGGCTATACGTGACCGCAAATAATTTGGTAAATAACCATCGAAAACGAAAAGATAATAGAACAGAATACCTTGCCAGCTATCTGGATACGCCCTCACAGCCTCAGGAATCAGCACTTTGGGAACTGCTGCCCCCTCATCTTTCGGAAGAAGAGTGTCAGTTGCTGGTCTGGCGTTTTCAGGAGGATTTGTCCTATGAAACCATCAGTTCCCGGCTAAACATCTCCGCGGCAGCTTGCCGAAACAGAGTCTACCGTGCACTAAATAAGTGCAGAGGCTTATTAAAAAAAGATGATTTATTTTAAAAATTTCCTGTGACAAAACAATAGCCTCAGGAAATATAGGTAATGAGGGGGTATAAATGAGATGTCGGAAAATAAGCTGTCCAAACTATATACCGACAAAGAGCCAAAGCAAGACTGCTTTAGCGAAAATAGGTCAAATGACTAAAATCGGTTCTCATACTCGTTGAGAAGCAAATAGGTTCCGGCTAGGTTACAGTAGCAACCTATCATGGCAGTACTAATCCTGCGTTCTATCAAAGCAATACTTATTCTCACGCTTATAAATTTAATTTTACCGGTTCTTCCGGTGTCACCTACCGGGCAACGCTAATTGCTTATGCTGAATTCCATCGGCGCCGATGCGCAGACTGCAGTACCCAACACAAGCCAATGCTATTGAGATACATAATACGGGTATTCTCGGAACACCAATAAAAAAGCCAGCTGAAAAACCGGTGAAAAAATTTTTCCGGTTTTTTCATTTTCCCTGTGACAAAACTGCCTGCTGGAGAGATATATAGAGTAAAGGGTAAAATTGGCAGGACAAGGAGGTGCAAACGAGCAGATGCCTTAAAGATGCCAAAGAGTTCTTTTGTTTGAGAGAAGTAAGCCTCAAGACATTTATGTTATAAAGGGCGTAGAAGGGATGGTGGTAATATGTAGAATTTATAACAAGTGCTTTAGGAAAGTCAGATTTTTTTAAGAGACATCACTATGTTATATCGCTGTCTTGCAAAGAAAGGAAGGTAATTATGAAAAAGTCATTTAGTTTAAAAATCATTATGTGGGCATTGATAATTACTATGTTTTCTGCTGCTAGTCCTGCATATGCTTCTAGTAATATTGAATATTCCAAGCAGTTAAATGTAGCATTTGAAGTTCAAGAAGATAGTATTTTATCCGGTGCTACTAAGGTTAACGAAAGACTATATACTAATGAACTTGGACAAAATGTTTTAGCAAGAACCTTTTTATTAGAAGACCTTACAAGAATAATTGATACTATCACCAGAGTTGACATTCATACTGTTCAATATAGTAGATCAGTTTCAAATCCAAGTGGCAATGCTACAGTGAATATCAGTGCTCAGTTTCAATATTATCAAGACCCAAATACAACAATCCGATATGTGAGATGTCAACTGATGTCTGCTTCTTATGACATCCCATCAGGAGCAATTGTAAATTATTTCATTAAAAGTTATGATAGTGAGTACAAAACGCTAAGTGCATATGCAAGTGTAAGCTATGCATTTACTAAGGATGTCATATTTTATTGGAATGGAATACTAAAAATTGGGTGTAGCGCAAATGGCACAGTTTTATATGTATAAATATATATTGTGTTTGTTTAATTTTTAATAATTAGTCATTAAATAAAATTGGAACGCCATTTTATAGGACGTATCACAACAGATTCCACATTAAATTTGATGCATAGCATGCTATGCATCAAATTTAATGTGAGTGAAAAATATTCTGCATAACGAAAATGAGTTCATGAATTTTATTAATGATAATAATACAATCAATTTGAAAATTCACTTCAAAAACTTGGACTTGAGAAAACAAGAAGATAATCCGTGCATATCTACGAAGAACGAAAAAGGTGGTAGGGCCATCCATAAAAAAGGGGGGATTTAGTTGTATTTGGTTTTAGATGCTGGCCCTGAGCATTCCGTTTACCTTGCTAGACAGTCAAAATAACATAGTATAAAATGGTAAAGAGGCGTGCCTTTCTGTAATGAGTATCAAACCAATAGGAGGTGTTTAGATGTTTATTTTAGGAGTTCTATTTTCCAGTTTGGCTATCTTCTTTATGGCGGCACTAATAGCGAACTTCAATCTTAGCATAGCACTGCAAATTTTATTTGACTGGCCAACTATTCTTTTCTTTATTTTTATCATTACTGCTGTCATTGTTTCAGTAAATGGCCTCAAGACATTTCTTGTGGCTATTAAGGTTTTGCTTTTAAAAAAACACAGCATATCAGCCGTCGAGAATGCAAAAGCGGTAAAACTCTTTCACTTAATTGCAAAATCTACTGTTTATTGCTCGGTTCTATTATGCGTAATAAGAGTTATGTTAATGCTCTATGATTTAGATGGCCTTGCTTCATTGGGACAATATATTCCCTTAGCTCTTCGTGGGATACTTCAAGGAGTTTGCATTAATTTAGTACTTGTATATCCAGCTATAAATGTACTTCAAGTCAGGGCGAATATGGTGGAATAATCTCGAGGGGAAATGATTTTCCAGCCGTTACTGACTCTTTTTCAGTAGTAGCTTTAAAAAATACCATTAGTCAGGTTTCTTCAGCCTAAAGGGGCGGCTCATTTGAACCGGCCCCTTTAGTTTTAAATCCGCCGGTCAAATCTAACCTTAGAAAGCAAACTTTTTGTAAACGTTTACTTTTCATTGCAAATTTTAGAGGACTTTGGCTAAATATGTAAAATATATGAAACAGGAGGTGAGATAATGAATCAAGACCAAGAACACTTCTTGTCTCAGTTGTTTGACCAACATTTTATTGATTTATACCGCTACCTTTATCACCGCACCAGAGATAAAGAACTGGCTTATGACTTAGCTCAAGAGGCCTTTGCCATATTATGCTCAAAAATAGATGAGGTTTACGGCCACGACAAACCGACAGGCTGGCTATACGTGACTGCAAATAATCTAGTGAATAACCATCGAAAACGAAAGGATAATAGAACAGAATACCTTGCCAGCTATCTGGATATACCCTCTCTTCCCCAGGGGTCAGGGCTCTGGGAACTACTGCCCCTTCATCTTTCGGAAGAAGAGTATCAGTTGCTGGTCTGGCGTTTTCAGGAGGATTTATCCTATGAAACCATCAGTTCCCGGCTAAACATCTCCGCGGCAGCTTGCCGAAACCGAGTCTACCGTGCACTAAATAAATGCAGAGACTTTTTAAGAAAAGATGATTTATTTTAAAATTGGCCGTAACAAAATGATAGCCTCAGGAAATGTAGATAATGAGGGGGTATAAATGAGATGTCGGAAAATAAGCTGTCCAAACTATATACCGACAAAGAGCTAAAGCAAGACTGCTTTAGCGAAAATAGAGATAACCTGATCAGGAACTTAGAAGAAATCATCGATAAAATGGGGGTTGATCATTTTGATGAGGAATTAGTGAAAAACTATTTGGATCTCTTGGAAAAAATTGATCCTGTACCTATGGATTTTTCTATGGAAGAGGCTCAAGCAGATTTTCGCCAAAGTAATTTTCCCGATTCCACCGATGAAGAGAGCGGAAAAATAAAGCCGCTCAAAAAACCGGCGCCTTCATGGTATGGTTTCAGGGCTGCTGCCGCCGTATTGGTGATTGCCTTCAGCCTGACAGCAGTGGCCGGCAAAGTAACCGGCACGAAACCTTTTCAGCAGTTTATTTATTGGAAAGATGATATTCTGCAAATTTTTTCTGAGGAGCCTTCCGGGGAAATGATCTTCCCTGAACGGACTGCCGATCAACCATATGAATCCTTGGAGGCAGCTTTGGAAAGTAACGGGATATCTTCTAAACACTGTCCTGCCTGGATTCCAGAAGATTTATCAATATCTACGATCGAAGTGACTCAGCTTTCAAAAATGGCTATTTACTCAGCCATTTATGAGGGGGAAACGAGGGCTCTAGTTATCAGCGTAGATCATCAATTAGGCGAAGCAGGCCCTTTAATCATAGAAAAAAATCCCGGTCCCGTCATGGTTTATGAGCATAATGACAGGGAGTATTATATTGTGTTCAATCTGGATATTTGCAATGTGATGTGGGTCATTGACGATCTTACCTTTACCTTTGCCGGTCAATTAACAGAAAAAGAAGCAAAAAAAATAATCGATTCCATACCGGAATGATACAGTAAGGAGTTTTAAAATGAAAAAACGATTGCTATCAATCTTATTGATTATGGTGATGAGCTTATCTATTGGAGGAGGCAGCTTGCAGGCTTGGATAGGCGTACAGGCCAGTCCCCAGCTAAAGTCTTATCGTATTTCTCTTAATGCCGATGGCAATAATAAAATGACAGTTTCTTTCTCCATTTCAGGCACAGGCCTAATGACCAAAATCGGCGCCCAAAAAATACTTATTGAAAAACAATCGGGCTCCAGTTGGGTTGCGGTCACAACCTATCATGGCAGTACTAATCCTGCTTTCTACCGAAGTAATGCCTATTCCCACGCTTATGAATTTAGTTTTACTGGTTCTCCCGGTACTACCTACCGGGCAACGTTGACTGCTTATGCCGAAAATTCCAGCGGTTCCGATACGCAGACCGGAGTATCTAATACAAGCCAATGCTATTAGAGTCGCAAAAACCTGCAGAAATTGGTGAAAATATTATAAAATAGCTTGGCAAAAACCGGAGAAAAAATTTTTTCCGGTTTTTTCATTTTTCCTGTAACAAAACTACCTGCTAGAGAGATGTATAGAGTAAAGGGGGAAATTGGCAGAAGTAATAATTGGGAGGTGATTATGATGATATTATAAAGCTTGGATAAAATGAATATGAACGAATTATTATAGCATATTATAGGAGGAAAAAATGAGTAAGAAAAAATGGGCCATTTGTTTATGTCTTATGCTTGTACTTTTGATCATGTGCAGTAGTATGGCTGCCCCTACCTTTGCCCATAGTAATAACCTAACAGCAGAAAAGGAAAAATTAACTATTATCTTTGAAAATAAATTACATGAAATTGACCCAGAAAAACTATTAGAAATAGTCACCATTAAAGAGCTCAAAGACTTTTCTGGAAACAACTACACACTTGTTGAATGCTCTCCTACAGGATATATGATTTACCACAATGAATCTGGAAGGTTTTTGGAATATTCCGATTCTGCAGCTTCTCCATATATCAATTCAAAAGTAGATAACATTTATTATGCTGGCCCCACTCAATATTATTATTTAGAAAATAGGACCTATAGCAACACAATAACAGGAAATATTTTGACTTCCGATCATATTACTACCCTTAAAGAAAGTTCCAATGAAATGAACACCAAGTTATTAAATAAAAGAGATGAAATCAATCTCAGCTTCTCTATTAGCGAGGATAATATTTATCCTTCTCGAGCAATAACAAGCGTCAACGTAGGTAATTCTCAATATTTCTATAATTTGATCGGTTGTGGTTATTATGTTCCACCCGGCTCAAATGGAGTATGTGGTTACATTGCTGGAGGGATGATACTTCACTACCACTATAAAATCAATGGTAATGATCAAAGATTTATGTCTAGCACACATGATGGAGGTTATGTATTCGGTGGATGGAATATTAGAACTTCTTTACCTCAAGAAATAAGAAATTTTGGCATCTCTGATTCTACTTTTCCACAAACACTTCCGTCTATTATGAAAAACTACATGTCAAGCAGAGGTTATACTTTTGCATCCCATACATATGGATTTGGAGTTATGCCTAATACGACTTTGAGTTCAAATTTATACAGCAATAGACCCATTGTTTTCTTTGGTAACTGGAAATCGCCAACAGGAGGTAATATAGACCATGCATTTGTATGTTATGGCTATAATTATGATACTGTCACTGATGAGATATCTTATAGAGTACATTATGGATGGGATGGTTATCGAAGCGTTTATGTATCTAGTGCGGCAATAAACGCCTTCGGCGGATGGTATAAACTAAACTATTAGCATCATTATATAGCAATGCGGAATCTGAAGGAAGTCGGAGGCAAAATCCCGAACCGAACAGAAACTGCATAGAAGGCAATTGCGGGACGAGCCACACAAAACGAAGTTAAATACTGCCAGAACTTCGTGGTGTAAATACAGCGGTTACATGGGAGGAAAGTTACTATTCGTACCCGGCTAGGTCTCACCAGGTGGCAAAAGACAGGATACCTCTGACACTGGCCGAATCCATGCAGTGATGAACGGCTAAATGGTGAGAAGTCAGCAGAGGCTATAGTACCGGTAGAGAGGATAAATCCCTCTCTACCGGTAAGGAGATTCTTCAAGCGAGAGGGAGGTGAGACAATGCAGAAAGAACAGAAAACAGGTAAAGCTGGTTAGTTCGGTAAGGGTACGTTGGAAACGGAGAGTATCCGGAAAGACTGGGAAGGGGCGAATAACCGCCTAGGTTATTCGCGAGTTGCCGGCAGCTGGATTCTGTCTACATCACTAACAAACGAATGCCTTGTATCCATAGGCTGCGATGGCATAGCCAAGAGATACTTAACACCGCCGTATGCCGAACGGCACTTACGGTGGTATGAGAGGTCCGTTGCACAACTAATGGGCAGCCTCCTACTTGATTTGCCTTTAATATTATTAATTGGTAAAATTTAATTGATAGCCTTTTTAACGATAACTGATAATAGATAGGAAGGTAATTGAATGAAAATAGCTAAAACAATTTATATATTTATACTCCTACTATTGGTGCCAGTTATTATTTTACATAGCTATTTTACAAATAACACAATTCATAAAGATACTATTATAGCCGAAGATTACTTCGGCAAATATACTTTAGTTATACCGATTAGCGTATCAAATGCCCATAGCTATGAATTTAACCCGCCTCATCCAAAAAGATTAAAAGAAACTATTTTTTATTCTTCCGTCTCATTAAGTGACTTATATGAAATCATTAATAAAAAAAAAGATCAAATTCTTTTAAATGACGAGCCTCCTAATGATTATAATGTAGATATTTCGCAATCGAATAATTCAATTAATTTAAAATTAACTAAGGAGGATAAGATTATCTATTTTTCAATTGTCAAGGTGGTATCAGCAAGCACATCTTATTACCGTTTCTTTAATATGGGCTTTGATTTTTATGAAGAAAAGGTAGAGCCTTATGATTTATATAAGGCTGAAGTAGTTCTGTTGCCTATATTCCTAATCGATGATCAAAGGATAGTCGGAGAAATTTGTTTTTTTGATACCGACTATAAGATTTCCTGCTACCCTGAGCAATTTATTGAGTTTTATAAAGAAATAAGCGCGTTTGATATTGAATTCGATGAAGACGGATATGTTTTGAAGTTAGAATCAAAATTCAAACAGACCAAGCCATTAAAACTATTTTTAAGTTCTATTAATAATGAAAATTTCTTCCGTATCACCCAGGTAGATTAAGGTGTAAAATTCACATCTTCCTTCGAGGAGAAAATATTATGCTATTAATTTTCTCAGAAATTTTTTCTCTACTTTTTAATTTAAATGCTACGATTATCAATAGGGTTACATCCTATAATTTATTTGTGACTTTGATTTTTTTGTTAATCTGGCTTTGGTATCTATTCAAAAACAAAAATAAAGTAATCATTAAGTTTTTGATTTTTTACTGGAGTTCCACCTTATTCACATCCATCGCAATGATCGTTAATGCCAACATTAATATAACAATCCCAGTATTCTCCGGATTGCTTTTATTCCTGGCAGTAGTTTTTATTTCACCCTTCATTGGCTTTACTCTTATCTTTGTTACAAATATTCATTTTGCGACTTTCATGCTGTTTTTATCACTGATATTCATCATCCTGGGTCTATCGACGTTAAAAAAATGTCCGGATACAGGAGATACTTCTAATGAATATAATAGTCGGTAAGCAGAAGCACTAACAACGTGATTTATTACTTATATCGTACGGACAATCATCCCTGGATAGTATCTTTGAAAATGATTGCATTTATGGGGGGGGGTTATATGAAGTGGCTGAGGTACATCTGACACTATTTAGGGTGACTCTTAATAATACATCCGCAGGCGATTATGAGAGCCTGTTCTATAAAGCTGCAATTGGAGAGGATAGCTCAGCAGGGGAAAATGCCGATTGTGGCTTTGTGCATTCAAGCGAAAACAATACCTATATACTATCACCGAATAACAGGGAAAAGCCCCGATCCTGTCAAAGCTTATGAGCATAAAGGCGCGGAGAGTATTACATTTGGTTTTTAAATGCTGGCCTTGACTATTCGTTTACCTTGCTGGACAGCCAAAGAAATATGGCATAGAATGGTAAAACCTGAGCGTACAGGAATATTCTGCAAGGGATTTATCTTTGGGTGAGCAGAATACTGATCTATATATGGAGCTGTATCAAGAGGTTATTAACGCCTATATGAACTAATAAAGGTGAATAAAAAGAATAAAATATATTTTCTTCTAAGCATACTGAATAGTTTGACTATTGTTGCGCCATATATCTTACCGAATCAAAGACATCCCATTTTACGGCAAAGAAAACGAATACGATAAATATCAGAAGATAAACTCCTGGCAAGGCCATTGCTGAAACACGGCTAAACTGGCTTGATGATGACACAATGGTTGCTGAAATCTGAGATTAGCAGCGATTGAGGTGTATGATGTCTACAAGAAACCTTAAGCATAAAATATTTTTTATCTTCCTTTTAATTTTATTGTGCCTGATCCCCTATTCTTTTTGGGGTAAAGATGGCTTCCGCCGGGAGCTCCTTGCCAAAGATTATTTCAGCAACACTTACATTAGCATTCCAACGATTTTACTTAAAGCAAACAGCAACGACTATTTTCCCTACAACGAAAGCACCTTCAAATATACCCGGTTTTATTCTTTCAAGAATACGGCCTGGCTAAAAAGCGAACTCAACTTATTATTGCCGAAGCTGAAACTTATGGAAAAAATTGATGAGAATCTGACGGGTAATTACTTCCGGCTGGAAAAACAACCTGAAGCCTCATTTCAATATGAATTTTTTGAGACTAAAAATGCCACTGTATTTTTCATCACGATAAACGGAAACATAAGCTGCTTTGCCATTACGAAGGCTTCCAACACATCAAACGCTTATTTATTCTCCAATATGAGCAAGCGTTTTTTCGATTCCGCTGATCCTAATATGATACGATTTTATTCTTATTTAGAAATTCCGCTCCCCCTCCAACATATCTCCGATGAACGCATCAACGATTTATCAAATGAATGCTTCAGAGACACCCCTTATCTTATTTCCGGCAATCAAACAGATTTTATCCACTTCTACCAACATCTCAATCGCTTTGATATTACCCTTGAAGATCAGGGATTTGTCCTCTCAGAAAACAAAGAGCTGGGCTCATTCCAGACTATTTACTGGCCTGTGCGTTTTACGTTTACGGAAGAAGACGGCGAAAGTTTCTTTGTTGTGAGCTATATATAGCCGAATAAAGAATAAAATTTTTTCGGTTTTTTCATTTTCCCTGTAACAAAATCACCTATTGAAGAGATATACAAGATAAAAGGAGAATTTTATACATAGTTGATGCAAAACTCTTCTATTATAGACAGCATAAAAATGGGAGGCGTTATAATGAATATCCTCAAAAAAGGATTCCTGCTTTTTTTTATTCTGATTTTAAGTTCTTGCGGCTCACCCGATAGTGAAGGGCCTGCCTTTCCTTTGGACGAGCAAGCATTCACCCAGGCCATCAATGATGCCGGTATACCCTTGGAGATCACCCAGTATCGCTCCCCTGATACCACTTCTGTAACTGCTGCTGATTTTGATTCTCAGACGGTGGGGAAATACTCTTCCTTTGAGTTTCAGGGTGAAAACGGAATTAGTGGCAGAATGACCACCGCCGGTTTTGAGGGAGAAAAATATTTACACTTATCTCTGAGGCTGCCGGCTGAGCAATTCAGCTCAGATGAAGAATTTATCGAAACCGGCTTACCCCAACTATTTCAATATGCCGCCGCTTTTTATGGGCAGGCCGGTACCATGGGTAAGGCGGAAAAGGCTTTTAATGCCCATATCGCCGCATCAGATAAAAGGCTTGAAGAAAGTATTGAATGGACGGAAGGCACAAATATAAACGGCCATCGCTGTACCGGCTCTGTTTACAAATATACGCATGATCCCCAATACTATAGCGCTGAGTTTGAAATTATGTCCGGTCTTGCTTACAATTATCGGACGATAGACCTATATTCAGTTTTCAAGCCCCAAACTGCTACAGTGGCTGAAGTCTTGGCGGCCAGTCCCCCCCCTCCTGATGAAGAAGCAAAAATCTTTATTGTGCAAGGCCAATTAAAGATATTGGATAAGAAAGAAATAGAAGGCACCTTTAGCACGGTTAAAGGCCATTCCGCTGTACTTAGCGATGAAAGCGGCAGCCTGGAGGTCTTTTTGGCCCAAGGCCACTTAAGCTTAAAGGAATGGAGACAGGAACGGAGGCATTTTCTTATCAACAGTCTTAAACAGGGCTATGTCATCGGAGATAGTATTCCGATTACGGTGTCCTTGCCTGTTTTCTCTCCTGCACCAAACCTGCCCCTTGGGGAGGATCTGGAAGAAGATCAGGAAATCGAATACACTTATGATTCCATCAGTCAATTAAAGGATTATTCCGATCAAAAGTTGTTCAGATATGCCCTAAACGCTGACGGCGCCTATGCAGAATCAGCCTCCTATGAGCTATACCTCCGATTTCTCGCCTCCCCGTCCGCTTTATTGGAAGAAATCTCAAAGCTGCAGCGGGAAGAACAAAAGCAGGTATTGAATTTGCTTTGTTACTATCCATGCAACTATGATTTTCAAAGTGAGTTTGAGCCGGTATTGGATAGCCTCAGTATCAATGATACGCTAACGCTTTTAAGAGATATCTATGAACAATGGCCTCTCATAGGCAATGTCGAATAGAAAGGTAGCAAATCAATGTCTCCTTTGCCCCGCAGAAAAAAGCTTCTATATTCTGTCTTCATCGGTATCCCATTGGCAGTGCTCCTATCATACCTGTCTATTTTCTACGGCCCTGCCAGGCTTGAAGACCGTATAGTCCTTCATACCCTTGACCTGAAGCCCGATTCTTTATATGCCTCTTTTGTTGTGGCCGACTCCATGGATGCTTATCACCATTTCGATTATGAAATCGCCGGCAAGCATTTGTATCTGAAATTTTATTCCAGCGCCTTCCAGCGGGAATATCCCTCGCGGGAAATCACCATCAATGACGACTTTTCGCAGATTGACTCAATCTATCAAGTTACTTCACAGGAAGATATTCTTATTTGGACGGCGGAAGAGGGCCTTGTTGAATTCCGCATCACTTCCGGAACCTACACTCCCGAAAGCTTGTCACATATTTCTCAGTATGACAACAGGAACCTACTCTTTTATCTGCTGGAATCCGACGGCGCTTATACAGAGGCAGCCGCAGCAGAGTTGTTTTCTCGTTTTCTTTCCAATTCTTCCGGCATATTAGATGAGATATCCGATTTCTCCTCTGATAAGCAGGCTAAAATCTGCTCCCTTCTGGCAGCTTATCCTTTGGACCATGGATTGGAAGATAAGTTTGAAGTCGTGCTTTATCGAACGGACGAAAGCCAGCCCGCCAATTTGCTGAAAGATTCATATGAACAAAAAAAGTAGGAGCCTGCCCTGCACGAACATATAGATTTAGCCGAGACGCCGGAATAAAAGATTATTATACGCTCTACTCTCTTGATTATAAGAACTCTATAGATTGGCAACTGCTAAAAACCTCATCGAAAGGTTATTTTCACCCCTTGGGAAGCAATGGCCATGTTGCTCTGGGCACAGATCATTCCCGGAAAAATAAACTGCTGGCTATCAATGGCAACAATGAGTATCAGTACATCACTTTGCCGAAGAAAATCGACGCCAAATATTTAATCGTAAATTCCACAACAGAAAAGGATACCTTTGTATTGTTTTCCCCGGTATCCTACCAATTCTTTGTTTTGAATATCGACTCATTTTGAGACTTTTCAGGAGAATTCACCCTAAACAACAGATAAGAAAGGCAATGTCATTTAGTTTAGGCGTAAATCAAACGCGAGAGGGGCAGGGCAGCCGCCATCTTGGGCAGTCTGTACAATTTTTGCGGTTGTATGTGTTTTCAGAGAGTTGCCGGTTCAATTTTTTCGCTTGTATGTAAATTGCAGGTCCTCTCAGGAGTAATTCAAGCCAATTTCAGGCCAAATCTGTACAAAATTTTCGTTTGTGCGTAGATTCCCCTCTTGCATTTTCCATACAACCGCAAACCTGCTAATAAAAGTCAAGATGTTTTTTAGCTGTTTCACAAGGTAAAAAAAGGACAGTAGATATTGACATTCTGGGGCATAACAAAGTAGAGTGGTTAGGAAGGAAATTTTTTGGGTAACCGCTCTTGGCTCCTGGCTATTCTGTTCTGTTTGTCTAAACCTTCATGGATATGGATGACCCATCAGGTAACCCCTGTAATTGGGATAGATGTTCCTTGACTTTGCCGTAGTAAATCCGCAAAAACTTGTTGGCGCCAGCAAGCATATAG
>JAMPIU010000128.1:0-1303 GCA_023667845.1 Dehalobacter sp.
GTGATCATGGCTGAATGTCATTGTATGTGGGGTGTCCGGGGGGTTAACAGTTTCATTTGTCACGTGATCGACTGGCAATGCTCGGGCATCTGAAGCCACGCACTCTCAGTGGTCGGCCTCGGCCAGAGAGACTCGTATACCACAAAAAATCTCAATTGGGATATGTTTATCCAATTGATCTATTCTACATTTCCGATACTTACTTCAGAGCTGTACTCTGATCAGGACTTGATCAAATTGGCGCAAGAAAAGAAGTCCCTCGCTGGACAAACTAAAGTACAAGCCGCTACAAAGTTTTAAATCCACTCAAATTGTATACAGTATCAACTGCGACACCCACCAGTATCGCATATTCAGCCGCGTAGCATATCCCTCTCTTCCACCAGGCAGGAGACAGGGCTACCTCGCCTGTCCCGGGTCGAGATCCCCTACCTCGTGGTTCCCACTCTTTACGCTCCGGTCACTTCCCGGGTCAACATAGCGGTACTGGCACTCACCTTCTCAGACCGGAACCGTGTCCTCATTGGTCAGGATGAAGACCGTCACATCGACATACCGGCTGTCCTCCCCGATCAAACACAGTTCCCAACTGTCGTCTGCGTTGGTACTGGTCGAGAGGTGCCCGTCTATGGATCTAGATAAAGAGAGAGTTTGTGAAGCGGTGCTAATGAAGAACTTGGTGTCAGTTAATTTGAAATTAGCAGATTTAACATTTAAATGAGCCAACTGGCCCTTTATGACGCAGAAAAAGCAAGACACTATGCGATATGGGTAATATAGAGATTAGCAAAACACTATATACAACTTAGACATAAGCGAATGTATGTCACCATTTGTTGCGACAGCACAGACGTTTTTGGAGGTGCAAGGCCTCCTCTCTGACCATCGTTATAAAGAGCATATGGTTGAGACCATTAGATTTCTCTTACAAAATGCTGTCGGGGCAAGTTATGCAGTCTCAACGGATGAAATAATCCGTCACCTAGAAAAAATGAACCTACCTGTTAAAAGATATACATGGGAGGTTGAGGTACTAGGTCCCCTCCGTGAGAATGGTATTTTCATTGGCTCTAAGATGGGAGGCAGGGGAGGAATATTCATTATTTCCTCAAAAGAAGATGCTAAAATAACTTATGATTCATACATGAGACGGGTTTCAACTGAAACGCAACGCTCACATTATCTAAAAGAACTTTGTGAAAAAGTTAATTGGGATATTGAAGAGTAAATCCAAGCGGGAATTTTCTATTATCACTCAAATAATGGACTGTTTAAGACATAATTAAGCATTATCTTCAAAATT
>JAMPIU010000128.1:1403-3637 GCA_023667845.1 Dehalobacter sp.
ATTATCTTCAAAATTCCATTCGTACCTCGCTTTATTTAATGTGAAGAGGCTATATATTATGTCCGAGACCGCTGATACTGATAGTATGAATGAAAGCACATCAATAAACAGTAATGCCCTGAGTATATGCTCCAAGTTTTGTTCACCCCAATAGGCAATAACCATAGAGTGGTCAAATTGACCAAAGCATAAGATAACTACGGAAATCAGGAAGCTACCAATTATGAGTCTAGTATCGTTCTTTGCATATCCAAGAAAAATCAAAAATTTATCTTTTGATTTCTGAACCCCATTTGTATCTTTAGCGGTGGGTCCTAATTCTCCAGGAGGATCACTATTGTTAATTTTGTATATTTTTTCTAAATCATCAGCACTCAATGAGCTAAATATTATCGCGAGACTTGCTACAACTCCTGCAAGAATTATCCCACTTAAATTTGGGAAAACGCCGTATAACTGAATGATGCTAGTTTCCTTAATGAGCAGCGCTACAATGAGTGCCACTTCAATGAAAATGAGTAAAAGTAGCCCTTTATGGGCCATTGAAGTAACTTTGTTCATTGCCATTTCCTGCATCATCTTTGTCAGTTGAAGCTGAGAATCGAGGTTTGAATTTTGATAATGTTGATTTTATAGATGTAGGATTGAGTGTCTCTACTTCCAAGGGGATCTCTTCGCTCCGATAGTTATCACTATTCTTACTTGAAACCGTTTCGGGTCTGGACTCTTCAGATTTCTTCCCTTTTAATAACCACGAGCCCCCTCCGTTCGCGATCCAATTCAAACATGCCATGATAATAGGATGATTTCTAGGTAACGCGAGTCCGCCGTCTGGATTTAAAATTGAGGTACTTACACTAGTCCCATTAAATTGTTTTGCTTTATCTATCGATTCGGCCAACTGTTCATCTGTTATTCCGAGAAGATTGGGCCTATGCAGCTCAAAAGTAACCACATAAATGTACTTAAATTTCTCTACCGCATTCCAAAATGATACTTTTTCGGTTTTAGGTTCAATGTAAACCCGAAGTTCGTACGGATCAAAAAGATTATTAAAGTGATCTTCAATCGACTTAAAAACTGCTTCATAGTTTTGAAATACACTCTGATCTTTCTCAATTAGGATTATCTGCTCTTCCCTATCCCAAAGTAGGACAACAAAAGGCCATTGATCATCTTTTGCCTTATAAAAACCATTTTCGTTATGTTTTGGCACTTCCCGAAGAACACCCTTCCCGATCAGTGCTGCTAAAAGCCTCCCATCAGATGTATCGAGTATGAAATTATCAAAAACTAAACTCGTATAGCCCCGTTGTTTACTTGGAGAGTATGAATTATGTTCTTGCAGCAACTTTTCAGCCAATTCGATTGGTTTCCCGGAATATTTTGCAGCATCGAGCTTTCTTTGTGCCGAAGGGATGAACTGAATATGGCCTAAATAAAATTTCATAATATACCAACTCTAGGATGTTTGAGAGTTAAAAGAGCGAGATGATATAGTTTACTAAATTCAAATATCATATTTCATAACGTGACTTCCGTTATACGACATCTTGGAGGCCGCATTTAGGTCCTGCTCGCCCCATATCTAAGGGCCCAACAAGTGGTGGCATACTGAAAATTAATCGCATATCTCCAGCACGCCCTCTTACTCCTGCAAATTCAACTGGAAGATCTCACTCCCTGATAGAGGGCATCACCCCTTACTGCCCGCTCCCTCGGGGCGGGAGGAGGGAACCCAAGCCTCCCAACGTTTGAGGGCTATGGCTTGAGGCCATCCCAAAATGCTTCTGCCAAGATGGGGACAACTCCTCCCGGTCCCTCCCCCAGTGACGATATCTGGTGGGAAGCCGTGTCCAGAATCTGGCGCAGGATGTCAGTTAATCCCCCTTGAGTGCACGCAAGGGTGTTCGAAACCATATGGATTTTCAACCAGGAGACCCTTTTAGGACGACTTTCTCTATAGACAAACCGAAAACCCGCCAAAGGAAAAACCCCTCCCCTCCGCGCTCTCTCAAATACCTTTATCATACATCTCCCAAGATTCTTAACGGAACCGATGAAGATCATCAAAGATCCGGTGCACGGCTACGTCGAGGCGGATGCGCTCGCGCTCCGGCTGCTGGACTCGGGAGAACTCCAGCGGCTCCGCCACATCACCCAGCTCGGGTTTGCCAACCTCGTCTACCCCGGCGCAAACCATACCCGCTTTGAGCACTCGCTCGGGACGATGC
>JAMPIU010000129.1 GCA_023667845.1 Dehalobacter sp.
TGCTGAATAACCTTAATTTTGTCTACATATTCAATTTTTTGCAGCCACCGCAAGATGGCTTGTTTGCTATGCACTTACGAGAATGGATAATCTCTACTATTCTTTTTCAACCTTATCCTCCAAATCCGAATTAAGCAATGGTTATTACAATTTTTGTGCCTTCTCCGGGTATACTGCTAATCTCTATATTTCCACCATGCTTCTCTATTATTTCCTTCACAATAGACAAGCCTAAGCCCCAGCCCTCATTATGACTGTTCCTGGATTGTTCGACCTTGTAGTAAGGGTCAAATACATTTTCAAGGTTTTTCTGATCCATTCCACAGCCGTAGTCTGTAATCTCAAACCTTATACCCTTCTGCTTCTTCAGGCTTATATCAATAATTGGAGACTTACTGTACTTGATAGAGTTATCAATAAGGTTAATAACCACCTGTTTAAAGAGATCAGGGTCCACCTTCCAGGTGATATCCTCCAAATCCAATCTGCAGCTTGTGTCATATCTCTTCATTTTGTAGAACATAGAATTACATGCATCTTCAATAAGCTTTTTAAGGTTTGAATCAGACTTATTTAATTCAAAGCTGTAGTTTTTTAGCTTTGAGAGCTCAAGCAGTCGCTCCATCATCTTCAGCATTCTTTTTCCTTCTGAAGTAATATAGAACAAGCTTTTGTCTTTTACCTCCTCATCATTGGTTTTCCATAAAAGCTCTGTATAACCCAGAATGGTGGTGAGGGGGGTGCGGATTTCATGGGTGAAATTATCAAAAAAATACTTCTGCTTTTCTTTTTCATAGCTAAGCTTGGTTATCATGTCCTTTATGCTGTCTGCCATTGAGTTAAATGTCGTTGACAGTTCACCAACCTCATCCTTGGTAACCGCAGGTGCACGGCTTTCAAAATTTCCTTCTGAGAATTGCTTGGTTGCTTCATTCAGCATCTTTATTGGCTTGGTTATCCTATTAGAAATAATAGTGCTGCCCAGCATCAATAGAATTGACAGAAAGACACCGGTAAAAACAAACATTCTTACTGTGTTATTCTTCATATTGTCTGCTTCTGTAAGATCATATATAAAGCCCAGGGAGTAGGAATATCTGTTGCCGATGCTAACAGGTACGGCATAATACAATATTCTATTCTTACCAGGGGTAATTATATACGCCTTTTTCTTACTAAAGGTCTCCTTGATTTCCGGTCTTATTTCTTCTTTGGAGCTTGAAAGCTCCTCAGAATCTCCAAGCAATTCATCACTAGAATATATTTGAACCCTGCATTTTACTAAATCCTTAAGCACAGAGGCAAGGTAGTTGGCACTTGTATTCATAACAGAAGGGACTTCAAAATCGTTAGGAGCTTTGCTAAGCGCATATTGCTCAATATAAATTGCTGAGTAATTGCCTTGGGTTTCCAGATATTTAAGGGCGGTACGAAGATTGTAATTATCTGTTATCTGAGTAATTATAGTTCCTAATATTATGAGCATGAAAAAAAGAGCACTCATGTTTAGTGCAATAATTTTATGCTTCAGCTTCATACTTGAACCTCAAATTTATAGCCTATACCGAATACTGTTTTTATAAAGAAGTTGTACTTACCTAGCTTCTTGCGCAGTCTCTGCACATGCATGTCCACAGTTCTGCTGTCACCGATGTATTCAAACTTCCATACTAATTCAAGAAGGTTTTCTCTGGAAAAAACCTTTCTCTGATTCTCGCATAAGACCAGTAGAAGGTCATATTCCTTTGGGGTTAACACGATTTCTTCATTATCGATATATACTTGCCTTTCAGAGGTATTGACTACTATGGGACCCAATTCTATATTTGTATCTTCTTTAACAACGGATTTGTTAATTCGCCTGAGGACGGTTTTTATCCTGGCGGATAATTCCCTGCTGTCGAAGGGCTTGGTGATATAGTCATCGGCACCTAGCTCAAGACCAAACAGCTTGTCCTTGATATCATTTTTTGCAGTAAGCATTATTATGGGGATACTGAGATTCTGGAGCTTCTTACATACTTCAAAGCCGCTGATATCGGGAAGCATGATGTCAAGTATTATCAGGTCGGGTGCAAATGTAGGTGCGGCCATGAGTGCTTGCTGGCCGGTATAGCAAGTACAAGTATCGAAGCCTTCCAATTCAAGATTTATCTTTATAAGATCAACAATTGCCGGCTCGTCATCAACTATAAGGACTTTCAATAGAATCACCTGCCTAATATTTTTCGTGAAATTGCGGTTTATACTAATTTTATCATAAAACTACTGTAGTGTTGTATATATTTTGTAACTTCATTATCTTTCTATGGTGGCAAATTCTTCTTTTATCCGTTTCAGGAGCTCTTTGTCTGTCAATACATCGTAGCCGGTAAGGGCAAGAGCGCAAGAACCTTTGACCAGAGCATCATGGGCTCTTTCCGTCAAAGTCGCATCTCTGAATTCAGATGTATGACCTACGAGGCTGGTATCCGATATGGATATGTAAGGGTGAATTGCAGGAACCACATAGCTTACATTGCCCATGTCCAAAGAACCGTAGCTTGATCTTTCAGGATGTATTTCATTTATGCCGGCAAGCTTGAGGTTTTCTATGAAGGCCTTGGAAAGACTTTGATTTGTATTCATGTCATCATAGGAAATCTCATAGTTGCTTATTTCCAAGTCGGCATCAGTCATAAGAGCAGCTCCCCTGGCTATGTTCTTTACTTTTTCATTTATTTCCTTGAGATATTTCTTCTTTCCGGCTCTTACATAGAATTGTGCAATTGCTTTGTCAGGCACTACATTGGCAGCTTTTCCGCCTTCCTTTATTATTCCGTGTATCCGTACATCAGATGTAACGTGCTGTCTTAAGGAATTTATTCCGTTAAAGGTGAGTATGACAGCATCCAATGCATTGATACCTTTATGAGGAGAGGAGGCTGCATGACTTGCCCTGCCGGTAAAGTCGAACTGTAATGCATCCATTGCCAGAGAACTGCCACTTTCATAGGTTTTATCCTCAGGATGCAATATCATCGCTACATCAATGTCCTTAAATACACCCTTTTTGGCCATGTCCACCTTAGCCCCGTCGGTTTCCTCGGCGGGGGTACCAAGTACTACGATACGACCTCCTGTTTTTTCAAGAACCTTGCTGAGACCGACAGCAGCGCCACAGCTCATGGTGCCTATCATATTGTGGCCACAGCCATGACCTATACCAGGCAAGGAATCATATTCACAAAGAAAGGCTACTGTGGGTCCGGCCTTTCCGCTATTATATTCTGACTTAAATGCTGTGGGTTTGCCGATGATATTTGTTTCTACTGAGAATCCTTGAGCTTTAAGAAAGGAGGTCAGCTTTTCAACTGCCAAAAACTCCTGATTACCCAATTCCGGGTTGTTGCCAATATAGTCACTTATTTCAGATAGCTGTTCTCTAAGAGCATGGATTTCTTTTTCAATAATATTCTTCATTATTATTCCCTTTCATGGATACTATTTTGTGTATATTATTTGTATAATCATTGTTATAGATACTTAAAATTTTGCTTCGTTATATTTAGATGAGGATGAAATTTGATGTAGAAATAATCGTTAATAAGAGGTAAAATAGGAAATATAAACTATAATAGCGGAGGATTATATGGGGCATTCAATGGAGCAAAAAAGCCTGTTAAAGGGGATACTGACACTTTCAATACCGACAATGCTTGGGATGATGTTTGAGACACTTTATGAAATAGTTGACATGGCATGGGTTGCGAAAATATCAATTAATTCAGTAGCTGCTGTGACAATATTTTCAACAGTATGGTGGATATTGAATACGGTTAATGATATAGTTGGGACTAGTTCAGTAACAATTATATCCAGATTTTACGGCTCGGGTAATAAGGAAAAAACTGTAGAAGCAATAGAACAGACAATTATAATAAAGTTTATTCTGGCTCTTATAGTGGGAATTGTAATGAGCGTTCTTATACCATATATACTAGGCCCCTTGGCAGGAAACATGGATGTATTGGGGCAATCTACTGCCTATGGAAGAATAAGGCTAATAACGCTTCCCCTTGCATTTTCTTCTTATTCTGTGAATACAGCCTTGCGATGTATAGGTGATGCTAAAAAGCCGCTATATATCATGGCTTTATCCGGAATCTTGAATATGATTCTTGACCCTATTATGATATTTGACGTTGTACCCTATATTGGGATTAGGGGAATGGGATTAGGGGTATCCGGAGCTGCCTATGCTACGGTAATATCTCAGGCAATGGCTTTTATTGTAGGACTGTATATACTAATGTCAGGCAGGTCCTTTATAAAGGTTGGCTTTAATAGGGGGATATACTTTGTAAAATCCATAGATATAAAGCTGATAAAAATAGGTTTACCTACAGGGCTGGAGGGTCTGCTCAGGAATACAGGTAGTTTTATAATAATGAGATTTATAGCCTCATATGGAGTGGTTGTTGTAGCTGCTTTTGGAATATGTATAAGAATTATCGGTCTCATTGTAATGCCTATTTTTGGCTTGCAGATGGGTACCGGTGTAATTGTAGGCCAGAGTCTTGGCTCGGCAGACTGCGAAAGGGCAGAAGAAGCAGGACACCTTACCGCTAAGCTATCCTTTGGGTTTATGTTTGCGACGGGAATTGCATTAGTATTGGTTCCGGGCTTAATTATGAATATTTTTACAGCAAGTGAAGAAATAATAGGGATAGGAACTTCATTTTTGAGATACTTTGCTATTGCGGCACTCTTTATGGGTCCGGCTGGTTCATTGGCTTCAATACTATATGGCGCTGGGGATAATGTCCCTTCAATGCTCGGAGCATTGATCTCCATCTGGCTTGTACAGATACCCCTTTTATTTACGTTTGTACAGCTGCTACAGCTAAGTGTTGAATGGGTATGGTTTTCCTATATTATTGCTTATGCAGTTCACTACGTAGTCATTTTGCACTATGTAAAAAAAGGTAAATGGAAAAATACTTGTGTGATATAGAAGAAAGTCGCTGGTCACTAGTCGCTAGTCACTAGATTTAGCAGGGCGTTGGAGAATTTTTTTATGAAGAGAGGGATTATGATGATTAATAAGGGTTCGAGTATACCTAAGAGAAATGAGATTTCGGGGGAATATAAATGGAAGCTTGAAGATATTTATGCTTCTAATGATTTTTGGGAGGCAGATTATAAAAAGGTAAAGAATATGGCGGATTTGATGGCTCCTTTTAAGTCGAATATGGCTGAAAGTGCATTAAAGCTTCTTGAATGTCTTAACCTGAGTACTGATATGACCAGACTTTTTGAGAAGGTATATGTATATGCTCATATGAGAAGTCATGAGGACAGTAACGATTCTTTCTATCAGGGACTTGCTGATAGGGTTGATTCTTTGGGAGTCACGATAAATAGTGCTAATTCCTTTATCATACCGGGTATTCTTGATATTCCCGACGAAAAGCTTGAGGGTTTTCTTAAAGAAAATGAAGCTTTGATGCATTATAAAAGATTCCTGGAGGAAATAAGGAGAATGAAGCCTCATGTGCTAAATGCCAGCGAGGAGCAGCTTTTAGCCATGACAGGAGAAATGGCTCAGGCTCCGGAGACTATATTTAGCATGCTAAATAATGCGGATATTAAGTTCCCATATATAAAGGATGAAAAGGGAAATGAAGTGGAGCTTACAAAGGGCAGGTACTCACAATTCATGGAAAGCGATGACAGGAAAGTAAGGAAGGCTGCCTTCGACGGGATGTACAGCACTTATTCCAAACAGAAAAATACACTGGCAGCTCTCCTAAATGCCAATGTAAAAGCAAATATATTCAGTACAAGAGTAAGAAAGTATGGTTCCGCAAGAGAAGAATCACTTTTTGCAGATAATGTGCCCATAGAGGTATATGACAATCTCATAAAAGCCATGGATGACAATATGAAGCTGATGCACAGGTATGTTAAGCTCAGGAAGAAGATAATGGGACTTGATGAGCTTCATATGTACGACCTTTATGTACCGATGATAAAAGAAGGAAAAATGGAAATACCCTTTGAAGATGCAAAGAAAACTGTCAAGGAAGGCTTGCAGGTAATGGGAGAGGATTATGGCAAAGATCTTGAAAAAGGATTGAACTCAGGTTGGATAGATGTTTATGAGAATGAAGGGAAGAGGAGCGGAGCATACTCTTGGGGCTGCTACGACTCGCATCCTTACGTGCTTCTGAATCATACGGATACTCTGAATAATATGTTCACCCTTGCACATGAGATGGGCCATGCACTACATAGCTATTACTCAGACAGCAATCAGCCATATATATATGCACAGTATAAAATATTTGTAGCCGAGGTAGCATCTACCCTTAATGAATCCCTGGTAATGAATCATCTTCTAAAGACTACTGATGATAAAACAAAGAAGATGTATCTTCTGAACTACTTTATGGAGCAATTCAGAACTACAGTATACAGGCAAACAATGTTTGCTGAATTTGAGAAAATAATCCACGAAAAGGCTGAGGCTGGAGAGGCTTTGACTGCTGAACTGCTGTGCTCGATATATCGAGATTTAAACATCAAATATTATGGGCCGGATATAGTTATAGATGATTATATTGATATGGAGTGGGCTAGAATTCCGCATTTTTATACCAGCTTCTATGTATACAAATATGCAACAGGCTTCTCAGCGGCGGTATCAATATCACAGCAGATACTGAAGGAAGGACAGCCTGCAGTAGACCGTTATTTGAAGTTTCTGAAGAGCGGTGGCTCTGATTATCCTATAGAGCTTTTGAAAATTGCTAATGTTGATATGTCAACAACAGAGCCGGTGGACAATGCACTAAAACTGTTCGGTAGCTTGCTTGACCAGATGGAGGAGCTTCTGGAGAAATAGGCAAGTAAATATTTGCAGTTGAATTTTTGTTGAAACTGATATAGAATAAAAGTTGGCAAAACAAAAAAGTGGGGGTATGGCGCAGCTGGGAGCGCGCTTGAATGGCATTCAAGAGGCCAGGGGTTCGATCCCCCTTATCTCCACCAAATAAGAGAATTAAAACACTTGCTATTAGTAAGTGTTTTTTTGATTATCATACACACTGGGATCGAACCCGAGAGGGCAATTTGCGTAAAGAAAATGCCCCGGTGTGGGCATTTTTAGCAAATTGTGCTGAGCCGTAAGGCGAAGCAGCAGTATGCAAGCAAAGCGCAGCAGACGGCAATCCCCCTTATCTCCACCAAACGTAAACTAGAGCACTTGCTTTTTGGGCAAGTGCTTTTTTCTTACCGTACAAGATCGGGCACTTGATAAATATCGATGCTTGGAGCTATAACTCTTTTAAGAGAGCAAAGGGAGGATGCGCGGGAGGAAGCGGAAACAGAAGCGGCCAAGTCGGGCGGCCCGGTATATACGCCAAATGCTTCCCCGTCAAGATGAGCCTCTCACTTTAAGAAATTTATAACAAATTAAATAAATAAATTCGCCAATAAGTGACATAATAAATTGATAATTTCGAGATTTCGAAGTAAAATTACACTAATAGAATGATTTCGGCAGGTGAGGAAATGGAGTATTTAACTGTGAAAGAAGCTTGTGAAAAATGGGGTATCACAAGCAGGATGGTGAATTATTATTGCTCGGAAGGCCGAGTTGAAGGCGCTGTAAAGAAAGGTAATCTGTGGCTTGTACCCAAGGATAGCCAAAAACCGGCAAGCGGGAAAAGCCTCCTTAGGCGAAAGGCTTATAAAGTAAGCGGTAAAGCGAAAAATACCGTTCAAATTGCTGATACAAAGCTTTGTCCGCCAAGAATGAGCAAAAACATAATCAAACGACAAAATATAGAGAAAAAGCTTGAACTCCTGTCGGAATATAAGCTCGTCCTTGTAACCGCACCTGCCGGATACGGAAAAACCACAGCCGCAGTAAATTTTCTTGAAAATTCAGATGCAAGGTATGCGTGGTTCTCTATTGATGAGGCCGACAATGATCCGGTGAGATTCTGGAATTACATAAAAGCATCCTTTGCCCAATGCCTTAAAGATGAAGAAATCTTAAAGGATGTCTCGGTTAATGCGGAGTTTGTAACCTCCAATATTACAGTTGACCTGATGATTAACATTCTCAGTGGCGTAAATGAGAACCTTGTCCTCGTAATCGACGATTATCATCTGATTCATAATGCAAGCATTTTAAAAAGCGTAGCCTATTTTGTTAAATATATGCCCCCGAAGCTTGGCATGATTATTCTCAGTCGTGAAGAAAACGAGGAACTATATAAACTCTGTACCAGAGAAACCGCCATCAGTCTCAGTCTTAAAGATCTGGCATTTAGTCCGGATGAAACGAATGAATTCCTGATACAAAGGGAGATATGCTTGACCGGGGACGATATCAAGGTATTGGATGAAAGTATTGAGGGATGGGCTGCAGGACTTGTCGCGGCATCCTTTTCCATCAAAGAGAGCAATGGTATCAGCGAGACTGTTAGGGGGTTTTCCGCGAAAGACAGAAGTATTAACCGGCTGCTGGAGCAAGAAGTTTTCATGAGGTGTCCCGCCCAAGTTCGTGAATTTCTTTTACACACGGCATTTCTGGATAAACTTTCCGGTTCGCTTTGCTCACAGGTTACCGGCAAAGCACAAAGCACGGAATTACTCAGTATGCTTTCGAGAACAAACAGCTTCATCATTCCGCTGGATCGTGAGGATGAGTGGTTCAGATACCATCATCTCTTTCAGGAGTTTCTGATGTCAAAGCTCGAACAGGAAGAAGCATCTTCACTCCGTACGCTTTATAACCTCGCAGGTCAGTGGTATCAGGAGAACGGGTTTATCCGGGACGCCATCAACTGGTATTTAAAAGCGGAGGAATACGAGAGAGCTTTTCCGCTTGTATGGGGTATTTACCTGACAATTACCCAGAACGGCGAGTATTCAACATGGCATAAATGGATGTCCAGCATTCCGGAAGAGCTCTGGGAAAATGACGTGCAGTCCTGTACCGGGCTTTCATGGGTATTGTCCATGGAAAACCAGCTTGATAAGGCGGAAAAATGGGCCTGCAAGGCACAAACATGTTTAGAACGAATGAAAGGCGTCCTTGCTCAAAAACAAAAAGATTTCCTTGAAGCAAATATCGCAATGGCTTTTGCTAATACAGAGGTTTTCAGAATGGATGCCGCAGCCGCCCTTGGATATTATAGAAAAATTTGCGACTTAAAGCTGCATACCCCCATTGTTGTGGGAGAGATGAATTCATGCGAACCGAGCCTTCTAAAGACCGCTTATGGATTCATGGGTAGACTTAGAAAGGTCCATGAAGCCTATGAGAGCGTTATTGACGACACGCCAAGAGTATTGGGCAATTTTTCCGCTTACATTTCCGTGGCACTTGCCGAATGCCAATACGAGCGTGGAGATCTTGACACGGTATACGCTACGCTGGTAAAGAGCATGGGAAGAATAACCGGACTGAAAAGCCCCGGAATTATCGTTCCCTGTTTTATTACGCTTTCAAAAGTAAAAAAAGCCAGGGGTGATATTCCCGGAGCGTATGAAATCATAGAATCGGGCAGAGCAATACTTGACAATAAAAAGAGCGTCTGGAGTTATTTTTTGGATGTATTTACTGCCAGCCTTTATATAAGCAAAGGAGACGCGGACAGCGCGGCAAAACGTATAGCAGCGGATCGTCTGGGGGTATTTGACGCTATTTCCGCTTCCCGTGAATTTGAATATATAGTTTTCGCAAGATATTTAATACTGATCAACCGGTTAGATGAAGCGCTAATCCTATTGAGCAGACTTGTAAATTTTTCAACCATGGAAAACAGGCTTGGAAGCCAAATTGAGGCACTGTGCCTTTCTGCGATTTGCTCCAACCGGATGGGAGAGACCTCAAATGCAATGCTTGCGCTCCATGAAGCGCTGGAGCTGGGCTTTCAAGACGGTTATACGCGTACATTTACCGATGAAGGTCAGCCCATGGCCGATTTACTGGCAAACTACAGGGCATGGATCAGACAAAACGGAAATGAAAAGTACGAAAAATATTCCAAACATTTACTGAAGCTGACAAAAGAGAATATTCGGATACATATAGCAATAACGCTGCATGACGAAATTGCGGCTTCCGGAGAGACCACCACCCTGAATACATTAAGAGAGAGGGAGCTAGCGGTTTTGAAGCTTCTTGTAGAGGAACTCTCAAATCAGGAGATAGCGGAAAAGCTTTTTGTATCGGTCAGAACAGTAAAGCATTATAATGCACAAATATTTGAAAAGATTGGGGTTAAGAACCGGCTTGAAGCAATTATAAAAGCCAGGGAACTTGGTATCGGGATTAGGTAAGGAAATCTAATCGTAAAGAAAGCAGTACTGCCCGCAAATGAAGCGTGGGCACGCTGCTTTTTCTTTTGTAAAATTGTACTCCGGTACAATTACGAAATGAGCAATAGCATGATAAATTTATAGATGAGCACCGTAAAGAAGTTTTTTCTATTTGTTCATTACGGGGAGGTTTTTATGGCCGAAAATGATGACTTAACCGGGCGTGGATTAATCAAAACCAAGTATAACAAGCCGGGAATCAGCCATAACCTGATTCCCCGGCAGTGTATCGTTGAAAAGCTGGATCATGCTTTAACACATAAATTGACACTCGTTACGGCGCCCGCTGGCTATGGAAAAACAGCAGCCGTGATTGAATGGCTTGAAAGCAGGCGGCTTCCATCCGCCTGGCTTTCTCTCGACGAATCGGAAAACGAGCCTGTCAGGTTCTGGCGCTACATTATGGCGGCTGTTGTGACAGGGGGATTTGTTCAGCAGAGCAATGTGTTCGAGGATATACCTTTAAGCAAAAAACACGTTTTGTCCAATCTGTTTATTGAATTATTTCTGGAGAAATTGCGTGCTATAGTTGGACATCTTATTATCGTACTGGATGGCTTCCATCTGATCCATGACGAGCTCGTACAGAAAAGTCTGGAACACTTTATCAAAAATGCGTCCTCCAATATACACATCATTCTTTTGAGCCGCGATGAACTCAACCCTGCGTTGGCGCTGCCGTTTGTCAAAGGTCAGGTACTTCAGCTGGGAAGCAAAGATCTATCCTTCAATTCCGATAAAATAAATCATTTTTTTAAGAAAAGAGGATTTCAGCTTACTTCTGAGGACATCTCATGTCTGGAGGCTTCCACGGAAGGCTGGGTCTTGGGACTCGTGATCGCCGCCTTTACAATGGAAGACGGTATTGACATCCATGAGGCAGTTAGGGGCTTCTCCGGAAGCAACCGGCATATCAGCAGCTTTTTCAGGAGTGAGGTTTTTGACCGTTGGCAGGAAGAAGTGAAAGAGTTCCTGGTCCATACTTCTTTTTTGGACAAGCTGTCCCAGCCCCTTTGCGATAAAGTAACCGGAAATGCTAATAGCAACAAACTCCTGAGAATGCTGTCGGAAAGCAACAGCTTTATCATTCCCCTGGAGCAGGAGAATGGTTGGTTTCGATATCATCATCTTTTTCAGGAGTTTTTGATGAACCTGCTGGAAAAGGAGTCCGTTACGACTCAGCACAGTCTATACGATAAGGCCGGACAATGGTATCTCGAAAACGGATATATCAGTAATGCGATCGATTGCTTTATCAAAGCCAAGGAATTTACAAAAGTGTTTCCGCTGGTTTGGGACATTTATCTCCCGATGACCCAAAATGGTGAGTATTCCACTTGGCGAAAGTGGATGGACCACATGCCTGAAGCACTATGTGAAAGCGACGTCAGAGCCTGTACCGGATATTCCTGGGTATTGTCAATGGAAAACCGGCTTAACGAGGCGGAATTGTGGGCGGATAAGGCCCAGACGTGCTATGACCGTATGAAAGACAGCCTGACGAATGAGGAAAAAGAGTATCTTGAGGCACATATAGCCCTTACATACGCCAATACGGCCATTTTCCGAAGGGATGCGGTAGGGGCGGTTCGCCATTTTAAAAAAGTATGTGAGTTCAATTTACATGCGCCGATTTTTATCGGTGAAATGAATTCGGGAGAACCGAATCTCTTAGATACGCTTTACGGATTTAATGGCAGATTGAATAAAGTTGAGGAAGCTTATTGCGACACCCTCGAAAAATTGCAGGGGCTGCTCGGCGATTTTTCTGCTTACATTGCCGTGACCCTTGCCGAATGTCACTATGAGCAGAACCGTTTGAAAGACGTATATGCAGTACTGAAATTAAACATCGGAAGGATTATCGGACTAAATAATCCCGGAATCATTGTCCCCTGCTTTATTACCTTGGCAAAGGAGAAAAGGGCAAGGGGTGATATCCATGGAGCATTCAAAATAATTGAGTCAGGCAGACACTTATTGACCGGAAAAAGCAAGGCATTTTGGAGCTGCTTCTTTGATGTATTTACGGCAAGCCTTTATATTGGCATGGGAGATACTTGTCGCGCGGAAAAATGGCTGGCAACAAGCCGGGTCGGTATTTTCGACATACTTTCCATGTCCCGTGAATGCGAGCATATTGTTTACGCAAGATATTTAATTCTGACAAACCGGTATGATGACGCGCAGATACTATTGACCCGTCTTGATGACTTTGCGCAAAAGGAAGACCGTTTGAGGAGCAGAATTGAAATACTATGTCTGACGGCAATCAGCTATCATCTGCAGGGGAATGTAAAGGACTCCATGCTTACGCTCCATAAGGCCCTTGAGCTTGGAAGCGCGGAAGGCTATATGCGCACCTTCGCGGACGAGGCTCAGCCTATAGCCGCACTACTGATAAAATACAGAACCTGGGGAAAGCAAACGGGCAACCTTCAATATATCGATTATGCCAATGGCCTTTTAAAACTGACGAAAGCACATATTAAGACCCTTGCCCGCGCACCTGATGCCGACGCGGATGCCGCTTTAAACGGCGAAGCGGCGAGGACGCCGTTAAGCGTAAGGGAATCGATGGTTTTAGGGCTGCTTGCCGACGGGCTTTCCAATCAAGAGATAGCGAACAAGCTTTCTATTACGGTGAGAACCGTAAGACATCACAACGTTCAAATTTGCAAGAAAATGAAGGCCAAAAACCGGCTGGAAGCTATTATAAAGGCGAGAGAATTGAGCTTGGACGGATTCTTGCCCACCTAAGTAACAGCATTGCACGGTTAAAAGACAAAGTCAATTTCTTCCCAAAATTGTACCCTGGTACAATTACGAAACGCAGTTCATTATGATAGCCTATAATAGAAAATTAGTACAAATTGTAAAATTTATCTGAAATAGAATTCGAGAGGTGACGCTAGTTGAGTACTTTAAAAAACAGACGCAAAAAAATGAAGCCATCAGGACTGCTAACGGCTGATGATAAGAGGTGTGTGAAATGAATAAGATTAAGATGAAGGGCAAAAAAGCGATGGCGCTGCTGCTTTGCACCGTAATGATCTTCGGTTTTGTACCGCTGAAAGCACATGCGACCGAGTATTCGGGCACTGGTTACACATATGATGATACTTCGAAGACTTTAACCATTACGGACAACGATGGTATGACAAACTGGAAAAGCGATTCCAATGTAACAAATGATTTTATTACTTATTTGATTATTGGAAACGAAGTAACAACTGTCCCCGATAACGCTTTTAGCGATCTGCTTTACTTAGCTACAGTATCCGTTGGCAGCAGTGTGACCTCTATCGGGTCATACGCGTTTAGTGGTGATAAATTTTATCAATTCAGTTTTCCTTCGGGCAGTTCCCTAACATCAATAGGGAATTACGCGTTTACTAATAATACAGGCTTTACTTCCTTCACGCTCCCGGACAGCGTGGAAACCATTGGTGACCATGCCTTTGAAGGATGCACCGCTCTGACTTCGTTTACGCTTCCGAGCACCATTACTTCCATAGGCAATTATGTATTCGCCTCATGCGGCTTTACATCGCTCACAATTCCGGATACCGTGACCTCTATCGGCGATTACTCATATTCTTTATGCACTTCCTTAACGGGAGTCACAGTTTCCGACAGTGTCTATTCAGTTGGCGCAAATGCTTTCAGCGGCTGTACAGCGCTAACTTCCGCGTATTTCCCTGATATGACAGCCCCGACAGTCGAGGCAGGCGCCTTTGCAAATTGCGCGTCGGGATTCTCTATTTACTATCCCCTCGGTGCAACGGGCTATGATTCGCTCGGCTATTTGTCGCAAACCCCTTACGGCTCTGATATCTCAATCAGCGGAAATATCGTTATCAATTTCGCCGAGACAATGGATACCGAAATGCCTGGAACTGTGACACTCACATCATTGGACGGAAGCAGAACGCTCAGTTCGGGAGCCTGGTCAGGAAACACCTTTACGATTCCATACACAGGTCTTGCCTACGAAACCGAGTATACGGTTGCGGCTACAGGCTTCAAGAATTCCTCAAACGCAGACGTCGCGGTATCAAGCCACGAGTTTACGACCGTTTCTGTGAGCGGCGCCCCGACCGTATCAGTCGTCACACCGAGCGGCACGGACATTAATAACAATGGCAATATCGTTATCACCTTCAGCGAGGCGATGGATGAAACAATGGGTACGGTGTCGCTGGACGGCGGCAGCACATACCTTTCCGGCGGCAGTTGGTCGGCGGACGGTCAAACATATACGATTCCCTATTCCAATATTGCATATGGTACAATGCATACTGTTACGATTATGGGGTTCAAGGACGCGGCGGGGACTGAGATGACGATGGACAGCACGCACTCGTTCACAACGCATACAGCGCCTGATGCCATAAACTGCGACCTGTATTACGGCAGTATTACGGTTTCCGGCAGCACGCTTACCTATTATGACAACACAAGCGCTCAGGTATCCCAGACCATCAATTCTTACGACAACATCGTCATAATGCAGACAAACAGCACAACCGCGACAGCCAACACCATAACTGTCGACTACGGAACCACGGCAAAAATTACGCTCAGCGGCGTGAATATATCTGCCGGAGCGCCCTTTAGCGTCAAAGGGTCGATTTATGGAACGACCTTGAATCTGCTGCTGGTGGGCGACAATACGCTCACAGCCACGGCAGATAAGTGTTCCGGACTTGATGTTGACTGTGACTCAACTCTGAATATACTTCCATGCGACGGTTCGCTCACGGCGACTGGCGCCAAGTGGGGTGCTGGCATCGGCAGCTTGATAAAAGCCGGTCAGGTCAATATTTATGGCGGTAACATCACATCATACGGCGGCTCCAAGGGTGCGGGTATCGGAGCGAGTTGCGATGTTGATGGTTATTATAATGAAGACTTTGAAGTAAACATATATGGCGGGACTATAACTGCAACCGGCGGTGAATTTGGTGCGGGCATCGGAAACGCATATTATTCAAGAGGAGATCCCGCAAATTCAAACGGGGGTTCTATTTCCATCAGCGGCGGCACAATCACCACCAACGGCGGTAACTGTGCTGCGGGAATCGGCAGTGGCTACATGAGTAATATAAGTAATATTTCCATCAGCAGCGGCACAGTTACGGCGACTGCAGGTAAAGACGGAGCTGGGATTGGCAGCGGAGAATCAGGAAGCGCTGGCAGCATCGAAATAAGCGGCGGCACGGTTATCGCAAATGCCTATGCCGATGTCGATTATACGGGAAAGGGTGCAGCTATAGGTGGCGGATATGGTGCTTCGGGTGGAAACATCAAGATAAGCGGCGGCAATGTAACCGCCAATGGTCAACCTCCATACGCCGCGGTCATTGGCAGCGGTTATAACGGGAGTGGAAGTACCGTTGAAATCAGCGGCGGTTTTGTCAAAACCAATGCTGCCAGTAACGGTGGAGCCGCTATAGGCAGTGGTATGTTCGCGGGCAACAGCACGGTTACCATAAACGGCGGTACGGTACTGACGTATGCATACAGTGGAGACGGTCTTATCGGCGATGGAGCAAGCTTAATGAGCGGTACGCCGAGCACCATAAAAATCTCCGGCGGTTCCGTTAAAGCGTTGCCCACAGCAAATCCAACGAGCGACGGGACGACCCCGGTATATAAAACGGTAATCAGCGACCTGCCCACGTCGACTGCGGTCACTTCCGAAATCGATCATTACAGCAGCGACAGCTCCGATGCGGACAAAACCTATGCCGGTTCAAATCCTTGCGTGACAGACAGCAGCGGCAATATCTATCTGTGGCTGCCGGAAAATTCCGCCAAACTTACCACCGTCGTTGTTAAGGATACCTCTGTAGCAGAGAACGGTTATTACGCGGCGAGCGGTTATGTGACCACCGGTACGAACAATTTCACAGAAAGCAGAAATCTGCCCTCCTATATCAGAGCGAGCACCTTGGCTTTGCCCGAGTCCTATACCATGAACGTCAATCAGACACACACCTTCTATGCCGTGGCGGAAGACTGCGCCTACCGAGGGGCGGCCTGGACAAGCAGCAATCCTGAGGTCGCGACGGTGAGCCAGGACGGCGACGGCGTTGTCACAACAGTCGGATGGGGTGAGACGACGATTTCGGCGACCTCCTATGATGGCGGATTTACAGGCAGCTTTGTTTTAAGGGTTGATACGATAGCACCAAGCGGTTACACGGTTTCCATTAATGACAGCGACGGCGTCTATATCAACAAAGCGGATGTCACGGCGGATTCAGACTTTTCGTTCACAATAAGCGGCGCGGAAGTCGGAAGTACCTTGTCCTATACGGTAAACAGAACCACATTTTCATTTAACGCTCATACGTGGCAATGGGAAGAATCATCGCCCGTACTGTATAAATCGGATTCCGTTACCGTGACGGACGCAATGCAGAATGTTTCAATCGGTACGCTGGCCACGGACGGTTCAACGGACGGCAAGTACTATTTGAGCGTTACCCTTACGGATACTGCAGGCAATACAAGCACAGCTATGACGGACGCCATAATCGTTGATACGACTCCGACAAGCGGCGATATTCTCTATTTCAATAATGGCAATAATATCGCATATTCCGAAAACGCAGACAAGGTTTTGACATATTGGTATGATAGTGCTATCTATATGGAGTATAACGCCGTCTTTAAATATACGCTCACAAGCAAAACCGGTGGTTCACCTGTCTCGGGCAGTATTGCCATGACCGAGGAAAACCTCATACCACCGGCTTCATCTTTCAGATTTTATATTGATATGAGCGCGCTTCCCGATGGCGACTTCGATTTTGTATATTCGTTTACCGACCCTGCCGGAAATAAGAGCGCAGATTACACATACACCTATCATAAGGATGTGTCCATACCGACCTGCGACCTCAGTTTCGGACAGGCGGTAATAAACAGTACAAATCAGACGGCGATTTCCTTTACGCTAGATAATATATCCGAAGCTTTAAGATATAAATACACAATAAGCGACGGCACGAACAGTGTGGACAAATCGACTTATAAATCCACTACCGAGACCACCTCGGGAATAAGCAATATCGACCTTAGCTCGCTTTCGGACGGGATGCTTACGCTCACAGTGAAAATGTATGATTCATACGCGAATCTAAATTTCTACACCGCGACGATAATAAAGGACACGATAGCCCCGACGGTCACTCTGCCTGCGGTAAGCACAGCGGCGGCAAGTATCGGACTTAATTTCAACGAGACTGTCAACGCTGTAGAGGGTAAGACGATTACCTGTTCAGACGGTACCGATACCTATACCTACACGATAGCTTCGGCTGATAACTACATAAGTGGCGAAGGCTCCGCGTGCAAGGCGGCGATACCGCTGACAGCCTTCTTAAACGGCAGCAATACGCTGACGCTCGACAGCACCAAAACATATACGGTTAACGTAGACGCAGGCACCTATATGGATACGGCGGGAAATGAGCTTGCCAATGTAAGCCTTGAAATGGTCGTCGCCCCGAAAATTTCACCTGTTACCGGCAGCTTTGACAGGAATCCCGCCAATCAAATCGACGTGCAGACCACCGTCACATGGGGCAGCGCTACCGGCATCACTGACGTAAAGGCTGGGGGAAGTTCCATCGGAGCGGGCAATTATAGCATATCAGGCAATACGCTCACCATAAGGAAGGAATATCTTGCGGCGCAAGCCACAGGAAGCCTTCTACTGACGATTGAATTTAATGAGGGTGCTACTGCTATGCTGACCATAACCATCACCGACACAACGCCGCCCTCCATCAGTCCGGCATCGTGCAATTACGACTTAAGCACCCTCTCTGCCGATGTGACGACAACCATCACATGGAACAGCGCGGCCTCGGTAACGGATGTGGTTTACAGCGTGAGCCCGGATACAACCATTTATATGCTGGACATAAGTAATTACACTGTCTCTGACGACACCTTAACCATAAGCAACAGCTTTTTCTCAGGCCTTTCCCTAACGACAGGTGCCACTCTTGAGTTTAATATAATCTTCAATACAGGAGCTACCTCCACTCTGATGGTAAATGTCGTCAACGGATATATACAGAGCAGTAATGCCGATTTGAGCAGTCTTTCGGTGAACGACACGCCTGTGAGCGGCTTCGACCCGGACGACACCGAATACGATGCGGAATTGCCTTATGGAGCGACCAGTGCTACCGTCTCCGCGACGGCCAACGATTCAAACGCACAGGTCAGCATAACACAGGCTTCCTCCCTGCCCGGCAGCGCCATTGTGTCAGTTACCGCGGAGGATGGAAGTACAACCAGAACATATACGGTCAACCTTACGATAGCGGAACTAATCAGCAAATATACCGTTACCTTCAACAGCAACGGCTCTGAATATGCCACCAAAACCGTCAACGCGGGAACTAGCATCGGAAGCGCGGCTTGGCCGGCTGATCCTGCAAGAAGCAGCTATACCTTCGGAGGCTGGTTTACAGGAGAAAATGGCGCCGGTACACAGTTTATCCCCACGACGCCTGTAAATGCCACAATGACCGTCTATGCAAAATGGACGTACAACGGGGATTCTTCTGGTGGCGGCAGTGATCCTTCTGATGGCGGCAGCACTCCGTCAACGCCGTTAACACCGACCCATAACGCAAATGTGAACACAGGAAGCGGCACTAAAACCACAATTCCGGTAATGGTCGACAAAGATGCCGGAACCGCGTCCATTGATATAGGCTTGCTGAGCCTCAATCAGGACAGAACTATCATCACGATACCATCCATTTCCGATGTTAACGCTTATTCAGTCGGTATACCAGTATCGGAGCTGTTAACGACCGGAGAACAAGGCACGGTGACTGTCAATACTGACATAGGCAGTATTACTGTTCCCTCCAATATGCTGACAGGCGTTGAGGGAATCAGCGGCAGCAAGGCTCAAATCAGCATCGGTCATGGAGATAAGAACGCTTTGCCCCCCGATGTGAAGGCCGCCATCGGCGATAAGCCGTTGATTTCGCTCAGCCTTTCCATTGATGGCAAGCAGACCTATTGGAGCAATCCCAACGCACCGGTCACAGTTTCTATCCCCTATACCCCGACCGCTTCGGAGCTTGCTAACCCGGAGAGCATCGTCATCTGGTACATAGACGGCAGCGGCAATGTGGTATCAGTACCCAACGGGCACTACGACCCGGTTACGGGAACTGTGACCTTCAGCACTACCCATTTCAGCGACTATGCCGTGGCATATAACAAAGTGAGCTTCAATGATGTAGCTGCTGGTGCATGGTATAGCAAAGCAGTGGGCTTTATAGCCGCAAGAGGTATCACAACAGGTACCGGAAACGGTAACTTCAGTCCTGATGCAAAGCTCACTCGCGGTGACTTCCTTGTGATGTTGATGCGTGCCTATGGAATAGCTCCTGCTGAAAATCCTCAGGATAACTTCGCAGACGCAGGCAGCACCTATTATACGGGTTACATGGCGGCGGCAAAACAGCTTGGCATATCCCGGGGTGTAGGCAGCAATATGTTTGCACCTGATAAGGAGATCACCCGTCAGGAAATGTTCACCCTGCTGTATAACGCACTCAAGGGCATTAGACAACTTCCGCAGGGAGATTCCGGCAAGACGATTTCTGACTTCGCCGACGCCGGTCAGACCGACTCATGGGCAAAAGACGCCATGACGCTGTTGGTAGAAACCGGTACCGTCGGTGGAAGCGGCGGAGCGCTCACGCCGCTCAGTACGACTTTCAGGGCAGAAATGGCACAGGTGCTGTTCAATCTGCTGAGGGAGTAATGCAATGAGGCATTTTCTAAAAGGTAAAGGACGTGAATTAGAAATAGAATAAAGCCAAGGGCAAACCCATTAAACAAGCCGCGAGATATCAGAGCATCCCACGGCTTGTTTGCTTATTATATGCTTTTTACTTACCCAGCAGGTTATACAGTACCTGCGCCATTTCCGCTCTGGTGGTCGTGCTCGTCGGAGACAGTTTTCCGGCGTTGCCGCTGACCGTGCCTGTATCAACCAGCAGCGTCAAAGCTTTCTTCGCCCAGGAGTCAATCTGCCCTGCGTCACTGAAACCTGACAGTTTATTACCCGAATCGCCCTGGGGCTGGTCGTCAGCTTCGCTGACTGATCGCTCATGCGTCCCGGGTAGCTGCCCGATAACCTTCAGCGCATTGTACAGCAGAGTGAACATCTCCTGACGGGTGATCTCCTTGCCAGGGAAAGCGCTGAAAAACTAATTCCCTTGAATAAATATACTAAACAAAAAATAATTATACAACTAAAGGGGTTTTGAGATGCATAACCCCTTTTAACCTCCCATAAAATGCTATATTTCTTGCGTTGAATATGGTATAATAAAAGCATGTAAAGCATTGAAAATACGGAGGTTGGGCGTTATGTTAGGAAAGAATAATCCACAGATTGATGTATTTACTCATATGATATTTGATCGATTAATACCTGAAGATCATTTGCTTATCCCTGGATGATGAGGTTCCCGATGATACAACAATCTGTCACTTCAGAACAAACAGGATGGGAGAAGAAAATTCTGACGAATTCTTTAATGAAATCGTCAGAAGATGTATCGAAAAGGATATAGTTAAATCCAAGCGATATTTAATAGATACCACCGATGTTGCTGCGAATGTTAACTTCCCCTCAGACAAAAAG
>JAMPIU010000130.1 GCA_023667845.1 Dehalobacter sp.
TATGTATCGGCAATTGTGTATGCCACTTAAGAACGTAATTGCACTATTCAAGATTGGCTGCCGGCCACCCGGCTTCGAATCCCTCTCTCTCCGCCATTAAAGAAAAATAAACCGTCCCGAAAGGCGCAGTTCAATAGGGAAACATTTTGAACCATACCCCAAACCGATACGGAAAAGCAGGAAGAGAGGCGTTGTCCCAAGACGGATGGCACCTCTCTTTCGTCGCAGTAGCAATGAGAAAATGATTAAATCATTTCTTCTATGGCGGTAACAAGCGCATCTATCGAAGTGCGTTTATGCGGGTTCAGTGTAATGTTCGCATCGGCTGGGACTGCATTTGCCACAACAAATTTCACTTTTTTCTCAATTCTATCGCCCCATTGCTTGCCTTGAGACCTAAAACAAGTGGCTACTCTGTCCGACCATTTTCCATTACTTCGAAATTCGCTTACATCAAGAGTAACTCCAAACTCGTCTAAAATTGCCTGTTTATATGCAGTTACGGCAAAACAGTCTTCTAACTCTGCGTTCGGAGAACCATTACATTTTGTATATGTAATATTTCTAATTGTTGCAAAACCTTGAATCTCTGCTTGCTCACCGGCTGCTCTGCCAGCATCATCATCATCTAAAAGAATATGATATTTACATTGAATGCTTCTATGTAAAGAAAGCTTATATGGTAAATTACCAGCACCGCCAACATGGTCAATAATAAAGGTTCCGGCATGCATTGCTCTTTTTATTTTCTCACTCATATTCGGAAGTAATTTCTCAAGAACAATTTTGTCTTCTTCTCCTTCAACCACTAAAATATACTCAGCGTTAATTAAGTTATCTGAAACAATTGTACCCAATACTTCGCGGATCTCTTTTATTTTTTTTACAGGGGTTGCCTTCCCTCCATCCACAATGATATTTTCTTGTAAGTTCATCCTATTGACGAACAACGGACTATGTGTAGTTAAAATAACTTGATAGTTTTTTGATAAATCTGATACTGTTTTATATAACTGCCGCGCTGCTTCTGGATGCAAATGCGATTCTGGTTCTTCAATTGCAATAACCGAAACCCTGTCTGGCCTATTAGATATATTAAGCATTGCAAGAGCAGCTAAGCTTTTTATTCCATCACCTTTAGATTGAATTGCTGTTGGGGTTCCATCATTAATAATAACTTCGATATTCCGGCGTAATGCTGCCCTCCGTTGGTCTTTCTGAATATGAATTTGCATATCTCTAACTGATGGTAGAAAGGTTTGTAGTGGTAAAACGATTCTAGCTGATATATCATCCAAAATTTGTTGTTGTAAACGTTCAATAGTGGCAGTTGCATTAATATAATCTGGATTTTCCTCCAAGGAATATAATTCTCGCTCAATAAGCCTTTCGAGAACCCTGATCGCATCGTTATCCGTTCTCACTGCAGGAATAAAATTAAAATCAATTTTATTACACACAAATTCGATTATTCGTTGCTTGTTTGTAGCATTAGCAAATGCTGGCGTGCCTCGTTTGGGGATATCGATTATGGCATCTGATTTACCCATAGAAACTCGAATAGGCAAGTTGCTATTTAAACGAATGCCAGTTGTGGTTCTAATAGTTTGCAATTCGTCATTTGTCAGCTCAAAAGTTAAATCAATAGATGAATTGCCATTAGGCTTTCGTTCCTGTAAAGAGATAGGAAAGTCCGATTCCCAATTATAGCGTACCCTTAATGAGCGAATGGATATGTGAGAAATTCGTGGATTTTCAGAATAGTATCTCATGATATCCATCGCTAAAGACAAAGCTCGTAAAATATTAGATTTTCCCTCATTGTTTTTTCCAACGAGAACAGTCAAATTACTCATTTGAATTTTATGAGCTGTCGTGATACTACGATAATTTGTAACTGAAAAACATATAAGTCTCATAATCTTTTCCTCTATTTCCCCAAAGTCAATATTTCATGAAATAAATCAACTCAACACCTTATCCAATAGCGCCGCATAACTGTCAACCACGTCATATACAACAGAATCCGTACTGATAGCTTTAAAATGCTCGCGAGCGCAGTGGATTTTTGCTTCCTCGACCATACGCAGCTGCATTGTGGACATGGAGCCTTTTGTCTCGGCAACAAAGTAGATATGCTTCACTTTGCCCTCGTGAAAAGCTATCGCCCAGTCGGGGTTATATTTTCCTACAGGTGTGCTAATAAAAAAGCCATTCGGCAGCTTTACATAGACCGCCACTTCATTGCTGGTATCAACGCTCTCCGCAAAGGTTCTCTCATTTGAGGAATCATATAGGATATGGTCATATAGATGCTTCTTCGTGGCTATTGCGTTCACACCAAGCTGTCCCTTTAATGATGGTTCGGTAAAAATGGTGGTATCATAAACGGCATCCAGCTTATTGTAAGTGATGTGCTGAATGATGGTCGTTGCTTTTTGCTCGTTAATGATCTGTGCTGCCTTAATAATGAATTCCTCCGGATTATTCGCAAACTGGTCAAATACAGCCTTTTCTATTCCACGCAGGATGCTTACAACAGCTTTTCTGGTAAGGCCAGTTTCGGCGACCACTTTACCGACGAGGTCATATTTTACCGCGCTGCTTGCGGAAATTTCAGCTTTGTAAACCTCGTTTTTCTCCTTCACGAAGGCTGACCCCTGTTGCAACTGTTCCCGTGATTGAATATCGGTCATCGACCCGGCTTCTACCTTGAAAAATATTTTAGATACACGCAGTTCCCGGTTCAGTGCCGATATTGCTTTCTGAATCAATTCATCCTGGTCAAAATCCACCACATATACAGACTTGGCGTTAATATTAGCCCATAACTTCTGGAATTCCGGCAAGCCCAGCTTGGATTTGTCAAGCTTCAATTCAACATTGTTTTTCCGTGCGTTCTCAGGCTGCATGGTCCGGCTGTCGTAAATAGAATCGAGAATTGCTATTATGGACTCTTTGCAATCGGCGGCTTCTTCGGCGATTTCAAGACTTCCGTTTTTCTTATCCTCATAATATTTGTCTGTAAGGATACCTTTCTTTACATATCCGCTGGTGATAAGCCCCTCGTAGATACTCTGGGCAAGGTCGATGTCTACAACCTGTTCAGCGCCGTCGGCATCTTTTATTACTTTGCTCTTAAAGAGATCTGCCGTTACCATTCGCGGCCTGTCGGCTACAGCCTCGGCAAGCTCGGTTTGAAGGCCTTTGGCGAAGCTGTCATAACTTTCGTTCGCAATAACGGTAAGAACATTCACGATATGGACATCCTCGCCCAGCAGGTTCATATCCATACGTTCTCCGTATTGATTTACAGAGAGGCGCAAGCCCCGCCCGACTTCCTGACGCTTGCGGATATCGCTGCCGCTCTGCTTGAGGGTGCATATCTGAAACACATTGGGATTGTCCCAGCCCTCACGGAGAGCAGAGTGAGAGAAAATAAATCTCACCGGCTCCCGGAGGTCCAGCAATCGCTCTTTATTTTTCATAATCAAGTCATAAGCGTCCGCATCGTCGGAGGTGCGCTCCTGCCTGTCGCCCAGCTTGCTGTCAATCATACGCTGGCTCTTTTTATCTATGGAAAAATATCCCGCATGGGTTTCCTCAGCCGTTATACCGTCAAGATATTTTAAATACTCATCGCCATCACCGATTTCAAGCTGAAGGTTACTGATCACTTGCTTGTATTCTTCCTCGAACATATCGGCATACAGACCATTAAAGGCTTGCCCGGAAGCATCGTACTGCTTGTACTTTGCAACTTCGTCAATGAAAAAAAGCGACAATACCTTAATGCCTTTATAGAACAACTGCCGTTCCCGCTCGATGTGAGAGAGGATGGTCTCGCGGATTTGGATGCGCCTGAGCTGCTCCTCACTGACTGCCCCGATAACATCACCGGCAAAGAGCTTGATGCCGTTTGTAAACTCGATGGAGCTGTCTCTTCCGTCAATCCGCAACACAGTGTATCCGTTTTTGTATTCTGCAAGCTCACCGGAATAGGGAAACAGGTTATATCCCTCGCCGACGGTACGCCGGGCCTTGCGGACACCGCTTGAACCTTTTACATCAAACTCAATAGTTGCAGTAGGGTTGCCCCTGGATAGGTTGATGCTTTCCAGATATACATATCCTTCGGTTGCCGTGCTGCCCGTAACAGAAATGCCCTTAACTGCAATCTTTTTGACCAGCTTTTTGTTGTAGGCTTCCATTGCGTCCAGGCGGTAAATCATATTATAAACGCTATCCTTCTTGTGTGTTGCAGAATAGCGCAGCGTAAACAGCGGATTGAATTCTTTCAGGCGCTCCTTTGTGGCAGCGCCTTCCACCGACTGAGGCTCATCGATGATCAGTATGGGATTTGTTTTCGCAAGAATATCAATGGGCTTGCGGCTTCTGAACTCATCCAGCTTCATGTAAATGCGGCGGGCATCCTTGCCGCGGGCGTTAAAGGCCTGTGAATTGATAATCATCACATTGATGGCGCTGTCTGAAGCGAAGCGGTCTATCTCCGTCAGCTGTGCGGAATTGTATATAAAATACCGGATTTTCTTTCCGTATTCCTCCGCAAAATGCTCCTCTGTAATCTGAAAAGATTTATATACGCCCTCGCGTATGGCGACGCTGGGAACAACGACAACGAACTTGCTCCAGCCGTAGCGCTTGTTCAGCTCGTACATGGTTTTAATATAGGTATAGGTCTTGCCCACGCCGGTTTCCATTTCCACAGTCAGGTTATACCGACCCTCCAATTGCTTGGAAGGCTCAATCTGATTGCTGCGCTGGATTCTGTTGATGTTTTCGAGGATAACCCCGTCGTTCAATTCCGGCACAAGCCTGGAGTTGCCAAAACCGGTAAAGCGTTCCGCTTCATCGAGCGCTATTTGCTCGTTTTTTACATAACCCCTGTCCATCCTATAGCTGGGCGTGAGGTACGGCTGTCCGGCAAACACGTCACATACCGCCTTTGCCGCATCTGCCTGGAATTTCTGATGCTTGAATTTCAGCTTCATTTGTCCTTGCCTCCTTCGCCCTTTAAGTATTTTGCCATCTCTCTATCAAATTGCGAAATATAGTCCCTGTCCTGTCGAACGCGGAACTGCTCGTAAATATCTTCCGCTTTTTTTACAGCATCCTCATGGGAAATCGTACCTTTGCCTTCAAGGACTTTCCGGCGGTTGTTCTTAAGAAAGTTATCCGTTTCACGCAACCAGTCCGCCATGCTCATCGGCACTTCATCCTCTGCCATTAATTCGGCATAGTCGATAAACATGGTTACAATACGGTTCAGTCGAGAAAGTTCCTTTTCGTTGAGGTAGTTCTTGGCAATAACCACATCCCGTTTGAGAATTTTGCCGTCCGGAGCCGCTTTCCATGTGGTCAGCCCCATTGTCGGATGTTCGAGGCTGACCCGCTCGGCAATCAGCTCGGCAGCGGTCTTTCCGGTTATGGCATAATGGAGCTTGTTCTGCACAAAGGAATAAAACTCTTTTGTCAAGCTGCTGTTTTTGTCATAGTCATAGCTGCATTGCTCGAACACATCGGCAATCTTCTGGTAGGCTCTCCTTTCGCTGGCGCGTATCTCGCGGATGCGCTCCAGCAGCTCGTCAAAGTAATCCTTGCCGAAAGGCTTGCCGTTTTTCAGCAATTCGTCATTCAGGACAAAGCCTTTTTGAATATATTCGTGCAGCGTTTTGGTTGCCCATTGGCGGAAGCGTGTCGCTTTTTTTGAGTTGACGCGGTAACCTACGGCGATAATCGCATCGAGATTATAGAAATCCACAAGCCGGGAAACCTCGCGGCCGCCTTCGATTTGAACTATTTCCTTTTTGGAAACAGTTGCTTCGCGGGTCAATTCTTCCTCGTCGTAGATGTTCTTCAAGTGTTTTGCTATCGCCGGCACTTGTACGTCAAACAGCTCCGCAATGGCTTTTTGCGTCATCCAAAAATTTTCGTCTTCAAAGCGTACCGAAACGGTCACGTTGCCGCTGTCCGTCGTATACAAAATGATTTTATCTTCCTGCTTCATATCAGATCACCCTCACGCTTGTGTTCGGAGCCAATAATTTGAAAATCTCCTCCACATTGATTTTTTCGGGCGAGCTGGCAAAACTGCTGTCGCGGAAAACAGCGCGCAGCGGCTGACGCCTGGCTATTTCCTTCACCACCTCATCGCTGATGTGCTTTTCAAAGCAGGCGATGAGGTCGCCGTCATTGTAGGTATGCACGGTGAAGCTGCCTATTTTCTCCTGCGTGTGAGGCATGGAGAGGGGCAATCCCCAATCCAACAGGCAGGCATAGAGCAGGTCCATATCGGTGCGGTCGTCTTTGATGTTGTCTTCCATCATTGAAAGCAAGTCCTGGGTATATTCGCTTGCCGCATAGTACACATCTTTCATATTCGTATCGTCCAATTTGAGCACGCGGAAGCCGATGTCGAGGTTTTCAATGCCAGCTTTATCTTTATTTTCTTCTTTGATCTTTTCCCCGGCACGCCGGATACGCTCCTTGCCGATTTCACAGATGTTTTTATAGCCAGCCTTGGCTGCCTCGCTGCCTTCGGGGCAGGGTTCGGGCAGCTGCACCATGATGAATTTGCGCTTGCCGCCGTCCTCGGCGTTAAGCTGCATTACCGCATGGGCGGTGGTGGCGGAGCCGGAGAAGAAGTCGAGGATGATACCGTTCTTTGTGTCTATGCGTGATGCAAGATAACGAATCAGCTCTACTGGTTTACTGTAACTGAAGCATGAACCTAATCCAAGAGTTTCAAGTAGTTTCGAGGCTTGCGTACTTGAAAATTCATCTATTATTCCCATTGGGCGTTGCGTTCGAGCAATGATATTACCTTCGTTGTCACAGTTTAAATATTGCTTACTATAAACTGTCCAAACACCGTTGGAGTCTTTCTTAATTTCAATAAATCCATTTTCGATACCCCATTCATATTTTGGCCTCGACCAGCGCCAGCAAGCCCGGCGCCCGATATTATTGTCGGCAGGCATAACAGTTGTTCCATCCGGACATTGTATAGGATAATCAAGCGAGGTTGAATACTGGATAGTTCCCATTCCCAATTTCTGTAAATAGTATTTGCCACGGGTGGAAACAAACTCGTCTTGTAGCTTATATCTATCTTCGTTGCCGACAGGGACACCAATAATATCAACAAACTCGATAGATTTAGCATAGCAAATAATATGTTCATGCTTAATGCGAAACAACTTACTATCAGAACTGCCGCCACCCTCTTTATTTGACCAAATTAAATCTGCTATGAAATTGTGTTCACCATAGACTTCATCACACATCTTTTTTAGCTGTGCCACTTCACCATCGTTAATTGAAATAAATATAACGCCGTTGTTCGCCAACAAATTTCTTGCTAGCACAAGCCTCGGATACATCATACTGCACCAGTCGGAGTGAAAGCGCCCGTTGCTTTCGGTGTTTCGGAACAAACGGTCACCATCCTCGTCATATACACCCGCTTCCTCTTCATATTCGTCTTTGTCCCGCGTGAAGTTATCACGGTAAACAAAATCATTACCCGTATTGTACGGCGGATCTATATAAATCATCTTCACCTTGCCAAGATAGCTCTCCTGCAACAGTTTCAGCACGTCAAGATTATCGCCCTCTATGTAAAGGTTTTCGGTAGTGTCCCAGTTTTTGCTTTCCTCCATGCAGGGGCGCAGAGTTTTGCGGATAGGCCTTCCTGCCTCTGCAATGGCAGCCCTTTTACCCACCCAGGTAAACTCGTAGGCTTCATCCTTGAAAAACTCCTCACCTATGTATGTGCGGAGCAAATCTACATTCACCTTTCCCTCGGCCACCACGCCGGGGAACAGCTCGGCCAGCTTTTTGCGGTTCTCGGCGGTGAGGTCTGGGGTTTCGAATTTTGGTTTATCCATTTAAGAGTGCCTCCTTATTTATAACATTTATTGCGGTTCTTATATGCCGTTCGTATCTTGTCAAACTCATTCGAATTGCTTTTTAATTCTTGGAGCTTCTCTTGCAAGAATTGAAGAGCAAATTCAGAAAACTTGTGAACTTTATTGCTTTTCGAAGTTGTGACTTCTATATGGTACTTCTTAGCCTCTTTCATTTTATAGTACCAAATCAGAGCGTAGAGGTCTTGCGTGGTAATGTTCAATTTCTCCGCTAACACTTTCTGTATGTATGGATAATCTTTATCGGGATCTAACTCGGGGACAGGGACTTCCTCCGCTAAGTCGATATTACCCGTCACCTTTATAACAGGAATACCCTCGGTTTCATTGAAACTGCCTTCTTTTATGAACTTTGCTTTTTTTAGCACCTGCGTGACCAATTTGCGCTCAAAGGCAACGTCCACGCCATACGGAGTTGTAATCTTACCATTGCTGTAATTAACGATACCAAGGTTCGCCGTTTCGCTTTTGCGGATTACCTCAAACAGTTTCAGCAAACCCTCGCGCTCTTTTGCCGCCCTCTCCTCGACGATTCGGTTCATCTCAGCAAACTTTATCTTTTCACTTCGAGCGCGGTATCGATAGAACACGTCACCACTCGTTATCCTTTCGCCGTTATCGGCTTTTTGTGCAATAATCGGCTTCTGCTCGGCTTCCTTAGTGTATATCCAGCCGATTTTCTTTTCGACCACCTTTGTTTCCGTTTCGCCGCCAGAGCCAGTTATAGGTTTTTCTGTCCGAATAATGAACGAGCCGCATTCCCAGTCAATCGCCGGAGCAAACAAAGTGTTGACGGCATCCGTAAATTGCTCCTGATTGAGGTTTTCAAAGTTGTCGTTCTTTAGCCCGACAACCTCGCGCGGATTGTCTTTAACGCCGAATATAATATAGCCTCCCCGATTGTTGGCATATGCCGCCATCGTCTTGGCATACTTCGCCGTGCTGTTCTTATTAAATGCTTCTTTAAACTCTACCGTGTTGCTCTCACGGCTTTTCAGGTTGCCGGAGGCAGTAACAGCGGACAGTATTTTTTTGATCTCATCTTCATGGCTCACTACTTCAACCCCTCCAATTCCTTCCTCAGCCGCTTCAACTCACCGTTGAGCGCAACCTGTATATTGAACTGCTTTTCGCGGCGCACCTTGTTCTCCAGTACGGCGATTTCCTTTTGCAGCTTCTGCCGCCGTTCATCGCGGGCGACCGCATCTTTCAAACCGCCTCCGGTTTTGTCCTCCAGCCTTTCCCCAGCAATCTGCCGGATAAAGCCTTCATATACGGCATCCGTGCTGAGTCCGTCTATCCGCAGCGATATCTCATTAACAGGCTGCCATTCGGTGTTATAATAAGTCCCCGGTTTGAAAGCCGCGGTACCGCCCTGGCTTTGTTCCTTATAGCCGATCCATGCCTGCATTTGCTCCTCATACACAAGCAGAAAGAGGATGTGATAGGGGATTTCCCTGTCAATCAGCTGCAGCACCCGCTTGTCAAGGCCGGGCTGGTTCAGGCGTATTTCTATGACCTCAATTTCCGCGACTGTTTCCCCTGCGGCAATATTCACCGTGGACGGCGCAATTTTGTTTCTCCAGTAAATCGCATTGATCTGTTCCACAAATACCCGCTTAAGCTCCGCAGTAACGGACAGGTTTTCATAGAACTTCTGTTTCGGTATTCGCCGGTTGAATACCGTACTTCCTGGTAAATCAAGCATACATGACACCTCCGGTCAGCGTATTACAAGAAAGCATATCAGCTCGAAATCATCCAGTCCCGTAATAGTTGTGTTCAGAGCTGAGGTACCCCCGCTTTTGAACAGGCTGTCTATATCGCTTTCTTCCTTTACGTCAATAATGGAGTTGATAGCATCGCTCAACAACTCGGAAAGACGGCGCATATCCCTGCCGTCCCTGGTTTCCTGATTGAATGCACGGCACAGGTCCGCCAGTGGTTTCGTCTTTCCCTTACAAAGATATCTCATCTTATCCAGCATTTCTTTTGGGGACAGATGGTCGCAGACGACTTCGCCGTCATCCGCAATATACACCATATAGAACGGGTGAAGCCGGTTCCGGTTGTCGATGTTCACGCCGCCGTTGATGTTTTTCAGCACAAATATCACGCCGGGCGGCGCATCGTCCTTCGCGGGAACAACCGCATGGAGACCGAGAGGGATCTTGTCCAAATCACCGTTATTCTTGATGTAGTCAAGCAGGTCAAGACGGAATTCATTCAATCCCAAGTCCATAATGGAAATGCCGCTGGACATATCCTCGATATCGACGACCTCCTCCTGCAGGCGCTTGAGCTGTGCTTTGCGGTATTCGAGATCGCCTTTTTCCTCCGAGTTGATAAGGTCGTCGTCTCCGGTGGAGGTCATGACGGATATCTTCATTCGGGTTTCTACACGGCTTTTCAGGTTTATGTAATCGTCAAGCGTCAAATCCGGCCAGAAGTTCACCAGCTGTATCCGCGCATTCCGGCTGCCGATACGGTCAATACGTCCGAACCGCTGGATGATGCGGACAGGGTTCCAGTGGATATCGTAATTAACCAAATAGTCGCAATCCTGAAGATTCTGGCCTTCGGAAATGCAATCGGTGGCGATGAGGATGTCGATACAGTCGGCTGACCCCGGCATAAGCAGCGCTTTATCTTTGGAAACAGGTGAAAAACAAGTCAGAACATTGTTGAAGGTCGCCCTGAATTTCGGGATCGTTGTTTTTCCGTCCACCGTGCCGGTTATCATGGCGGTGTTAAGACCGTATTTCTCCTTTATATATCCGCTCACATTCTGGTACAGGTATTCGGCAGTGTCGGAAAATGCTGAAAACACAAGTACCTTTTTATTGTCTGCATTGATGGGCTTTTCGATTTTCTCCGAAATGAGCGCAAGCAGGGTTTGAAGCTTTGTATCATGCTCCGGCGTAATATCTGCAACCATAAGCGTCAGCAGCTCCAGTACTTCCGAATCCTGCTGAAGCGAGTCACGCCAGGTAACATAGTCCATATCGTTAAGATCGATTTTTACTTTTTTACCGGTGGTGAAGAATTCGGTGTTCTGATCATCATAATCGAATTCGGTTTCTTCACTGAACTTAAGAATCTCAACATCAGCGTCTCCGCCGGCCTCGAACATATCAATTTCAGCGATTGTATCATCAATCAGCTTCTTTATGCGCTGGAGAGTCAGACGGAAAGAATAGACGGAGCTTTCCAGCCGTTTGAGAAGGTTGATACTCATCAGGCGGCGGATGCCCTGCTCTCGCCCCGCACGGTTGATATTGACGTCAGGGTCGACATACTTGTCCCGTCTGCTTTCAAAAACAAAATCTGTTGGAATATAGACTGCAAGATTAAGCTTCATAAGCTCGTCATATATCTCGTTATAATTTATGGCGTTGTCCAAATCGGTCAGGCTTGGCCGCAGAGACACAGGCTTGAGCCTTTCCGGGAATTTTCCGATGTCATTCATGTTATAATACTTTTCAATATGCTTTCGGGAGCGAGCAATGGTCACACTGTCCAGTACTTCAAAGAAGTCAAAGTCCAGCATCTTTAAAAGCGTAGCTGTTGTTCTCTTTTCCGGTCCTAAGTCGCTCCAGATATTAAATGCTCTTTGAGCATTACGGAAAATCTCATCAATTGGTTTCGATGTGTTCAATTTTTCATTTATCAGGCAGGAATTTCCCTCATAAGCGAGTGCAAGCTGATTGCGTAAGTCGACAAAACGGTTGTTTACTGGTGTTGCTGACAGCATAAGCACCTTTGACTCCACACCCGGACGAATAACCTTATTCAAGAGTCGGAGATAACGGTTTTCACGCGCATCATCTCCATAAACTTCGCCGCCATTACGGAAATTGTGGGATTCGTCGATGACTATAAGCCCGTAATTCTCCCAATATATTTTTTCCAGGTCATTGCCGTTTGACATGCCGTGTTCGCGCGAAAGGTCAGTGTGGTAAAGAACAGTGTATCCAAGCCGGTCGGAAATGAGCGGATTATTTTTATAGTGGCTCCTGAAAGTGTTCCAATTGTCTGCCAGTTTCTTCGGGCATAGTACAAGCACAGATTTGTTCTTTTTCTCATAGTATTTGATTACTGCAAGGGCAGTGAACGTCTTGCCAAGTCCTACACTATCGGCCAGAATGCAGCCGTTGTACTTTTCCAGCTTGTTGATAATGGCAAGCGCCGCATCTTTTTGGAAATCATATAACATACTCCAGATTTTACTCTCTTTAAATCCGGTCGCTTCGTTTGGAAGCACATCCTCGGAGATGTCTTCGAGGAATTCATTGAATATGTTGTAAAGAGCCACGAAATAAAGAAACTCCGCCGAGTTTTCGTTATAAGCGGCGGTGATGCTCTCGATGACCTCTTCAGTTACGTCCTGTAATTTCGTTCTGTCATTCCAGACACTTTCAAACAGCCGGACGAATTCCTGACTGTGCGGTGCAGGGAACTTGGTAACCATGTTGTAGCTGTTATTCCCCCGTTCGCATCCAATGTCCACGGTGGTGAAGCCGTTGAGCGGCATATATGTAATCTGTTCATTGCCGGTATCTATGTTGAGGAAACCGCCCATGTTCTCCGGCGTAGTATTTGACTTGAACTTAACCTTTTTTCTGATCCAATCGGCACATTCACGGGCGATTGCTTTCTGCGTTAATTCGTTACGCAGCTTCACTTCAAATTCTGTTCCGTAAAGGCTGCGCTCACGACTTAAGCGGGGGATATAAAATTCGCGTTTTTCTTTAGGTGCTTTTTCAGTGACAAAGGCAGGCGATGTGAATATGAAACGAAGCTCGTCAATATTGTCAAATTGTTTTTTCAAAACCTGGTATGCGTATATGGAAAAACAAGCAGCAGCAATCGAAAGGCGGCTGCCCTTTTCGATTGTAACCGCTAAATCATTCTTCACAGTTTTTGTTATATTATCAAAAATTTCCATAGTGGGCTCCTTTATTGGCTATATGTTTATTTATTTTGTGTTGTCCTGCAGGTCCGGAACTAATTCCATAATGTCTCCGAAATCAACGCCGAGAGTGGCACATACTTTAATCAAGACTTCCATGCTGACATTCTCATGATTTGAGAGCTTGGCAATGGTGGTTGAACTTAATCCGGATGCCAATTGCAGATCCTTCTTTTTCATATCTCTATCAATAAGGAGCTTCCATAATTTTTTATAACTTACTCGCATATTCGCCACCCATTTCCTAAGTTTCAACTTATTATACCAAAATTTGCATGTGCTTTACAATATATTTTACGCATTTGTAAAGATTTCGTTTATATTTATTCTACATTTAAGCAGTTTTAAAGAAATATATGTAGCTATCTCCCTCCGTCTGTGGTAGTGTCTGTTGCTGAAGGGAGATGGTATATTGAAAAAGCTAATTATCGTCGGAATAGGCATTATCGCCTGTGTCGCATTGTGTGCCACTGTGTGGCCTCGGAACGCCGAGGTCGGAGATTTACCCGCCGAGCCTGAAAAAACCGCCGTAATCTCTGAAATTGAGGCGAGTCAAAAAGAAGTGTCGCCATTTATTCTTTCTGATGATACTCCTGTTGCCGAGCCGAAGACTGTTGCCAAAAATGAGCCAACGAAAAACGAGGTAATAAAGGCAGAAGAAAAAACTCAACCCTCTGCACCATCAAAACAAGCATCGCCGCCAGTGGTAACTTCTAAATCGTCAGCACAGCCGTCATCCAGCCAAAAGTCCGGCGACAGAGCTATCATCGACGGTAAGCCACATATATGGATACCCGGCTTCGGTTGGATTGAAGATCATGGAGGCGGGAGTATCGGGATCACCATTGACGGTGAAGGCGATATTAATAAGCAGGTTGGCGTCATGGGCGGCGGCACGACAGTCGGCAATCCCGGCGACGAGCTCACAGGAAACAAGGTTGGTATCATGGGAGGCGGAACCGTCGCCGAGGATATGTACGAGAACGGACATAAAATAGGGATTATGGGTGGCAATGAATCATCGTCAAGTGAGGCAACCCCTCCGCCATCTGAGCAACCGGAGCCGGTTGATGGAGAAATTCTTATCGTGTTTCTCGAAGTACCGGAGAAGAATAGCATCCCGCCTCCATATAAACCAAACACAACACATCCAACGAATCCATAAGAATTACTGAACGAGCGCATAAAGTCGTAACAGGCCAAATACGCTCGTTCTTTCTGCTGTTCGTATTACTGCTGTTTTGATGCTGTCAGTTACATTCCAATCTGTTCGTCTCCGATGGATTTAGTACGCTGTCAGCGAACCTTTATGTCTTTAAAAATCTGCATCATCTCACATTTTGTCGTAAATCTCCTTAAGCTCGTAATCGGATATCTTTCCGGCTTCAGCTTTGTCCTTATATTCAAGTGCCAGTGCAACGGCGGCGTTCCATTCATCGACAGATAGCTTGCCTCTTGCCCGGCGTGTTTTTAACCGGTTATAAACCTTGTCATACTCAAGACGCGCAGGAGTTTTTCCTTCCTTGCGCGCTTCTTTTTTATGAGCTCCAACCTTGCGGCAAGTCTTTCCTGTTTCGCCAGGCGCGATATTATTGCAGTAGCAGGTATCATACCCTTTGTTCAACAGGAAATAGCGCCCGCAGTTGTGGCAGCGGCGCGGCATGTTTCCCGCAATAAGTCCCCGGTAGAAATCCGTATAAAGAAAATGTGAAAGATAGGAAAACTCAACTTCTTCTGCTATCATAGGCTTTCCTTTGCCTTGCGGATGCCGCAATGGAGTAAACCTGACCTTGACGGGAAACCCCTGCTCAAAAGGCAAGTCACCAAATAACAGTTCACCGGCATCGGCCATGTCCCGATAATATTTTGAATAGGCTTGTGCATATGCCTCGCTGTTACGGCGCGTTAGGTTTTCAAAATACAATTCCAGCATCCCTGCTATCTGGCCTCTGAAGTTACGGATGCTTTCCGCAAAGTATTCCATCTTGTCGAGAAATTCAATAAACATTTTGTTACCCTGGGAATTATCCTGAAATACCTCAGCCCATTTCTGTTTGTCTGCAAGCAGCATGGGGAGCAGATTGAGCGAATTGCGTTTATCAAACGGAAGATCACGAAAGAACGGTAAAGTAAATATAACATCCCAAACGGCGTTCAGTTTTTCCTGCAAGGGAATAACCGCGTCGTTGTTTTTATTTATAAACAGCGCTCGCATTCCTATTGTGAATTCTCTGACCCGTTTATCAATCTCAGCTAAAATCTGTTCGTCCATATTCAAAAAATCTGTTGTTATCTGCCCAAGCGGGAAGGATGCACCACCTCCAAGCATCACATTATCTTCCCAAAATAAAACAGAGAATTGGTCATAAGCATTCACTTTCATGGCAACCTCCTGTATCCGATAGGTTTTCGCAATGTACCTGACATCGCTTCAACCACTTGTGCATAGAAACCTTTTTTGCTATTTTGATTGTATCCGATATAAACACATTATTCAATCGGTAACACAAGCGGATACATCGATCCACGAAAAATTCAATAGCCGCAGCCGGAGTAGATACTTTCAGGCGAAGTATGCCAAGACCTTGTAAAAACAAGCGAGCGTGCCAATGAAATGAGAACGCCGTGTTGGTCACGCAAGGCCGCAGGGCGAACCTGGCCGGGAGCGCGGTGTAAATCTCTTTACGGACGGAGGTGAGAACATGCAGAAAAAGAAATCAAGGCTGATCCGCATGAGCGACATTGCAACCGAAGAAGTGCAATGGCTGTGGTATCCATACATCCCTTACGGAAAGGTCACCATCATTCAGGGCGATCCCGGAGAAGGAAAAACCTCTTTTGTTCTGGCGATGATCGCACTGCTGACCAACGGCGAACCGCTGCCGGAGGAAGAAGCGGCTAGTCCGCCTATCAACGTCATCTACCAGTCGGCGGAGGATGGGCTGGCTGACACAATCAAACCCCGGCTGGAACAATCAGGCGCGGACTGTTCCCGGGTGCTGGTCATCGATGAGTCCGATCAAGAGCTAACATTGTGCGATGAGCGGCTGGAGCAGTCTGTTCAGGAAACGGATGCGCGTCTGATTGTACTCGATCCGCTGCAGGCCTATCTCGGTTGTGATGTGGACATGTACCGTGCCAACGAGGTGCGTCCGGTGATTAAACGTCTTTGTTCCATGGCGGATCGCACCGGCTGCGCTGTCATCCTCATTGGCCACATGAACAAGGCACAGGGATTGAAAGCTTCTTACCGTGGTTTGGGTTCCATCGATTTCCGGGCAGCGGCAAGGAGCGTGCTTCTGGTCGGGAGATTGAAAGATAACCCAAGTATCCGGATCGTTGCCCATGATAAAAGCAGCCTCGCCCCAGAAGGAAAGTCTATCGCGTTTTCCTTGGATGCGGAGAACGGTTTTCAGTGGAAAGGATACTGCAACGCCACGGTGGATGAAGTTCTCTCCGGCACTGGCTCCGTACAGACCAAGACGATGCTGATGGAGGACGAATTGAAAAAGTTGCTGATCGATCCCGTTCCCGTAGAAAAAGTGTTCATGAGGGCAACAGAGTTGGGTATTTCGGAGCGCACCGTCAACATTGCAAAGAAGAATGTCGGCGCTCAGTCTGTGAAGCTGGGGAGCCAATGGTACTGGCAGCTTCCTGATTCAAGGATGTAAGGGTGCAATGTCTTATATACTTTGCATCCTTGCATCCTTCCTGAAGATCCACAGAGCGAATTGTAACCAAGTGGGCTAACTTTGAGGCATGGCGGAGGCAGGCATCGGCGGAAAGTATACCATGTTGGCTAATTTTCACGCAGTCTGCGGCAAAACAGGCAGAACTTGCACCAACATGGCTCACATTTGGCGCTTACAAAATTCGGACAAACGAAACTTAAACCAACTTGGCTCACTTTTTTGTGAAGTGCGAACAACCAGCAAGCAACAGCCAGTATTCACCTCCTGTTCGCCTCTGTACCGCCTTTTCCCGGCAGGATGATACCCATACACCCACAGGCAGGACAATGCCATTGTCGGGACTTTGTGCGGGAGTGGCGGCGCAATCAGTTGCTACCTTTATTCAGTCTATTTCAGGAGGTGAACCATACGGTCGAAAATGAAGCTGGTTAAAGGCAGGTGGTCGCAACGCGACCTCCCGCCGCTCACACCGCCCCGCAATGCGGGTCGAGGAACGTAAAGAAGGTACACCTAAAACAGGGCTTTGACACGCCGCAGGTGCCCGAATTACATAAAAACACGAAAAGAATCCCCGTAGTAAGGCATTTGTCCGGGTGCACCCTGCAGGTGGTATGTAAAAAAGATTCAAAGGAGGACTCACAATGACAGAAGAAAACAAAAAACGTATTCCGCTCTGGCTCTATCCTTCTACACTGGAAAGCGTTGACCGATGGCAAGAGCAGGACAACTGCAAAAGCCGGAGCGAGTTTATTGAAAAAGCCGTCCGTTTTTACTGCGGATATATTTCGGCGGGCGACGCTGCGAGATTTCTGCCGGCTGCCATAACCTCCGCCGTGACAGGCGCGGTCGACGCGTCTGAAAACCGTACCGCCCGTCTGCTGTTCAAGCTGGCGGTTGAGATGTCCATGATGATGAATATCCTTGCCGCGAATGTGGACATAGATGAAACAACACTTGGCAGACTCCGTGGAAAGTGTGTGCAGGACGTCAAGCGTTCCGTCGGCAGCGTAAATTTTGAGGACGTTTATCATTTCCAGAAGGACAGGTAGATACGGCAAAAGCCTTCTACTGATTGAATTTTTGCAGATTTTATGCTATACTGAATATGAAAATGAGGTGTTTTTGATGAAAGATCTGGAGAGAATGATTGAAGATGTGAACGCCTCCATGGCGATGGAGGGCATGCCCCTCACCGAGGAAGATAAAGCGCGGATGCGGTATTGCGCCGGAGATAAAAAGAAAACGGATCAGGTTGTCGCTGAACTGATACGGAAGCATTCGGTCAAAGCGGAGGACGTTCATGAACAGAAATTATGAATATGACTATGAATGGGATAGCAGATACTGCTATCCCAAATCTTTTGTACTGAAAAACAAGCTGGGCATAATGGACGCCGAACAACTGCGCATTGCGGAAAGGGAAATCGCCTCCGTTCGGATACTGGAGGCAAGGGTCAATCCCATTCCCGGCAGGTTTGATCTAAAGCATCTGCGGGACATACACCGGTACATTTTCAAAGATATCTATGAATGGGCGGGCGAACTGCGGTGGGTGAACATCTCAAAGGGAAATCAGTTCTGCCTCTATCCGTACATAGAATCCAATGCAACCAAGCTGTTTGGCAGGCTGAAAAAGGAGATGTATCTGACCGGCACTTCGGAAAATGAGATACCCTTCCGCTTATCCTTTTATCTCAGTGAGATCAATGTGATCCATCCGTTTTGGGAAGGCAACGGGCGGGTACAAAGGCTTTTTATACAGTACCTTGCCGAAAACGCGGGATACCAGGTAGACTTTTCGCAGGTTACCGGCAGGGAAATGATCGAGGCCAGCGCGGAAGCCTTTGCATGTCATTACAATAAAATGGATGCGCTTTTTCAGCGGATCACCACGCCCTTACAGGAGCCAACGATGGGACAAACCTTCCGATTAGAATAAGATATGGCACAAACAGGCAGTCCTACTAAAAAGAAGAGAGGACTGTTTTGTTTTACTCTGCACTTCAAAGAAAGGATAATGATCAATTATGGATATGATGAAAAGTCAGTCATTTTTTAATGCTTACGCATTTCCCGGATGCGTTATCGTGCTTCGGGACAAGCATCCAAAGACATCACAAACCGAGAGAGTGTTTGAAAAATACGGCATAATGAAACGGCGGATATGGGTCAGGCGGGTCAAAAACGCCAACCGGCACTACCTTGAAACCGGTCTTTGCGGCAGCTATGACACGGCTGGAATTGTTGACAGCGAGCTTGACGGCAAGCCGGTCACGCTGTTCGAGGATACGGAACTGAAAGAGGAACCGGACTATATTTGCTTGGAACGCAGGATGATTGTAGGCGGAAAAAAGTTCGTCATAAGCTCGGTGTTCCCGAAGGATGCACACCTAACCCCAACCGACAAGCTGCTTTCCCTTATTGATAAAGAACAGGAAACAGAACGGAATTCTTTCTGAAATCCGCTAGACTTGTGGCAAATCCTTCGGTATGATTGAAATTGCGGAAACTCCGCAATCCCATTTTCCGTATCGGTTTGCCATCAAGAAGGAGGTATTTATGAAACAGGCAAACCAAAAATATACAATACTTTACGCAAGGCTCAGTCAGGAGGATGACCGCGAAGGCGAATCCAACAGTATCCAAAACCAGCGGATGATGCTGGAGAAATATGCCGCCGACAACGGCTTTGAAAACACCTTATTCCTTTCTGACGATGGCTACAGCGGCACGAATTTCAACCGTCCGGGATGGAATGAGTTGATGAGGCTGGTGGAAAACGACAAAGTGGCGACCATCATCGTCAAGGACATGTCCCGGTTAGGGAGAAACTACTTGCTGGTCGGACAGTACACCGAGATGGTTTTCCCCAGCTATGGCATCCGCTTCATCGCTGTCAACAACAATGTGGACAGCCTTTACGGCGACAATGATTTTACCCCGTTCATGAATCTGTTCAATGATTTTTACGCTAAAGATACCAGCCGGAAGATCCGTGCGGTTAAGAAAGCACAGGCGGAACGGGGCGAACGTGTGGCGACCAGAGCGCCCTACGGCTACAAAAAAGACGAGAACGATCCGAAAAGAAAGATTATACCAGATGAGGATGCCGTGCCGGTTGTGCAAAGGATTTTCAGCCTCTGCGCCGGAGGGAAAGGACCCAGCCAGATCGCAAGGCAGCTTAAGAAAGAACAGATTCTCACACCCGGTAATTATTACTACCATAAAACCGGTGTGCTTCTGACCGGCGTGGACACCACTAGGCCCTATGACTGGAGCAATACAACAGTAGCCAGCATTCTGGAGGACGAGGTCTATCTGGGACACACTATCAGCCTGCAGTCTACCACGATATCCTACAAAAACAAGAAGCGGATCGAGCGCCCCAAAGCGGAACAGCTTCGGTTTGAGAACACCCACGAGCCGCTGGTGACTAAAGAAACCTGGGATATCGTGCAGGACATCCGAAAGCACAAGCGGCGCAGGGCGAACATGGCGGAACAAAACATGTTCTCCGGTCTGGTCTACTGCGCAGACTGCGGCGGGACGATGGTACTCCATCGGGCGCATACCATGGACGCAGTGAAAAACAACTTCATGTGCTCCACCTACAAGAAGCGCGGTAAGGAAATGTGCACCGCTCATTACATCCGGGAAATCCAGCTGTCGACAATCGTTCTGGACGATCTGCGCCGGGTTACCCATTTCGCCAGGCAACAGGAGGCATTGTTCATCCGGCATATCAACCAGAGAAACAGTGCCGAAACCAAACGGGAGATCGACCGGCTCCAGCGGGAGCTGGATGCAATGCGCCGCAGAGAAACCGAACTGGCAGCCTTATTCAAGCGGCTCTACGAGGACAATGTGCTGGGTCGTATTACCAACGAGCAGTTCCGGATGCTGTCCACCGACTACACCAATGAGCAGGACAGCCTGAAGGAACGAATTCCCCAGGCTGTGGAGCGAATAAACAAACTCCAGGAGTCTATCTCCAATGTCTCCCGGTTTGTTGAGAAAGCCAAACGCTATACCGAGATTCCGGAGCTGACCGGCGAGCTTCTGCACCTGTTTATCGAGCGCATTGAAGTGGGCGAACGCGGCGAGCGTTATTCCAGAACAGCGGAACAAAAGATTGTCATACGTTACAGAGACATCGGCATTCTCGGCGCATTTGCTGAAGAAGCACAGAAAATAGCCGGTTAACGGCAAAGGCAGACAGCGGAATCTGCTGCCTGCCTTTACAAAACCCATGGTTCAGTATGTGTCCCTATGAACACGGACATAAGGGGCGGTTTTGTTTTTCTTTAATGAAGAAATTTGGAAGGGATTCGAACCCGCGAGGGCAATTTGCGTTAAGAAAATGCTCCTGTGCGAGCATTTTTAGCAAATTGTAGGAGCCCGGCA
>JAMPIU010000131.1 GCA_023667845.1 Dehalobacter sp.
TGTATGCTTTTGAAATATCCTTTGATACCTAATAAGTGTTTCGTAGCGATTTTTATTTCCACCTGGTACAATTATAGAAACAGAATATCCTTCAGACAAAAATTTTTTAATAACTGTGTCAAAGCTTAAGCTTTTCTGTTTAGCAGGCTCTTCGCGGATATCAGTTAATATTATATTTAAAAACGCACTCTTCGACTTCGGACCGCCAAATGTCATTTTTAAAATGAGCTTCGACATTAAGTAGCGGAAAAACCGCATAAACTTTTTTTTTAACGCATAAAAGGACTCAATAACCATTTAAGCACCTTAACCACATGAAATAGATACGGTATAACATGCGTGAACCTGTCATGCACTGCACTTTCCCACTTATATTTTGAACTACATTCTTGAGCAACATCTTCTTGAGCCAGATAACTTGAAATAAAGAATATTTCGTCGTCGCAACTACTTTTTTTAACAGATAGTACATCCAGCGCATTGAGATAAAAACGTGCTTCCAATCTAACAACAGATAACTTTAACGCCCTTCTTATTAAAAGAGCGTCATTAGCATTTAGCGATACATTGGAAACAACTCTATCTGCGAAACGACTCACAATTAAATCTTCATTTCTAAGGTCACGCTGAGGATTTTCCAAGGCCAATAAAAGTTTATCTGCTTTATCTGCTTTTTTTAGAGAGTTAGAGTAGCAATAAATTTTATCAAATTTTCGCCGAGATAATTCTTCATGGAGGCTATCACTCAAGCTCCCTAAAACAAAAGCGACTTTCACAAATCACCTATGCCGCGCTTATTATGTTGTGGACAACCGACAAACTTTTATTGTAAGCCCCTGCACGAACTATAATTCCTGCAAAGGATTTCATTTGAAGAAAAGCGACTCCAGTAATGATGGCCATATGCCCTATATTCATCCCATGCGAAGTGAAATATATCTTCGTCGCAACCAAGCTTAAAGCCACGGAAACAGATACCATTGATATAATTACCAAGGACACGTAATTTGGCAGCAACAGTATTTTGTAAAATCTCCGATGTTCGTGCCCTCCTATATACTCGTTAAGTCGCCCTGTAGCTGTTATGTTTTTGAAGCTGTTAGCTGAGAATTTCACTCCTTGCTTACTCGCCCAAGCACCTATGAACAGAACAAGACCGACAATCAATAACGTATAAGGAGTAATGACTGTCCAGAGACAGGCAACAATTACAATTAGCATCAACGGAATTATTATATCTAATACAGATATCATCAATTTTACTATATTTCTTAAGTCCCCTTTTGTAAGGGGAAAATGTAAGCTAGAATTTCTTTCCACAATTTTAGCTTCAAACTTGTACGTCGATTCAAGAGCTAACATCTTAGAAAGTAACGAGAAACATGTCGAACCTATTAACCCGGCAGCCCCTACACCCGGATAAATATAGGAGTCGGCGGGCTGGCCGACGATTTCAAGAAAATACGCATTCACACTCCCACTAACCCAGCTGAAAACTATCCATATAGAAGCCATTTGAAGCAAAATAAAAAAAAGTCGACATCCTAAGCTGGCTAAAAACAATAATGGCGCAGCTCGGAAGAAATATATCAACACCGGCATTAGCTTACTTTTATAAAGATTACGCATCCTTATGGTAGCCCGCCACATTGCAGAAATAAGGGAATCTCTCGTGTAGCTCTCTGAGCGCGCATAGCTCACCTTTATTGGCAGATAAAAAAACCTCGGTCTGACGATACAGTCCCGGTTTGAATTTTTTCTCTAATTCGTCGTCAAGCACAATTTCCTGCTCCGTCACTGTCCCCTTTCGAGTTTCCAACAGCTTCTCCATTGGACAAAGCCGCAGCTTGCGCAGCGGAGTAAAGAGCTCGATCCACCAGCGGCCTGCTGAGCCCCAGTCCGAGCCGTAGGAGAAGAGCACATTCTTTTGGCTAATACCTGCACCAGAGAACACTTTTGCGGTCGGGTGCCAGTCGAGTGTGCCTCCCCGGTAAGCGGTTAAGGCCTTTGGCGTACCGGCAAAGTAAAATGCAAGGTCAATCACATGAGTCGAATTGGCCAATAGCCAACGGGCTTTTTCATAGGGGTCTTTTTTCAGCCCTTCGATAACATGAGCCCATTCGGTGAAATCAAACTTGACCATCTCCAAGCCACCGTCAGCCTCGATGATTTCACGGGCCTTGATCACCGAGCTGAAGAATCTCCGATTGTAGGCGATGAAGACTTCAGCCGAATTGGCTTTGGCCAGGCGATAGGCATCGTCCAACGACTCTTGGTCCAAGACGAACGGCTTCTCGACGAGAATCTTTTTCGCGCCTGCAAACAAAAGACTACGAACGTTGCCATAAAGCTGCGTTACGTTGGTAGTAACAATGCAGTGGGTGAAGCTCGCGATATCGAGCGTGCCGATATTTGCTTCCAGGCCACCGGATAATGCAACTATCCCCGTATCGCGCTTAAAATTCTCCACACCTGTAGTACTTCGCCCTACAACAGTTACAGGGGTATTCAGCGCTTTCAGTACTTTAATGTACTCTTTGGCCATTGCCCCACTGCCCACGACCAGAACATTCATACTCATGTAATCGGCACCGTTTTCATATCGTTTTCTTCATACTTCGAGGCATACAGTTCATATGCGGCATTGATGAACGGTCGATGCAATGCCATCGACTCGGAAAATGTCGTAAGTCCACACTGCCGGGTTTCAATTATTGCGTCGACCAACGGCCCCGTCAGCTCGCTCTGATAAGGCTGGCGAAAAACTTGAGTTTCGCATCTGCCGTTTTGATCAGTAACTTTTATCTGACCACTGATCTCATTGATGCGGTACTCATTGAGAGACGTGACAACTCGAATATCGAAGCTAACTCCGCTCGGGCTTTCGCGGCAGTCAATCTTGAACTCGGGGCCGGAGTCAAAAGCACCAACTGCCGCTCCGAAAAACTCAATATAGTTACTGCGCTTGCTAGGAACAATATTCTGCACTTTATCCAAGCTTATAGTATAGGTGTGCCGCTGAGCTAAGTAGCTAAACAAGTCTATAAAGTGAATAGCATTACAGGCCATACCAAAATTTTCGCCACTGACCTCGAATCGAATGATTGCCTCATTTTGCAAAATTGTGCGCAGCTGGATATAAAACGGATTTAACCGGCGCGGACAATTAACCCACGCATGTGCCGAAGTTTGCTCGATTAATGCAGCCGCCTGGTCAATATCACCTACCGAGTTGAACGCTACCTTTTCCAGAACAAGGTCTTTTGCACCTAGACTTAAGGTGCGTCTCAGTATCTCTAGACGCCCAGTTGCAGGTGTCGCATCGATGACAATATCGATTTTCTGGTCAATATCATCGAGCGAACCGTGAAAACTAACTATTTTCTCGGGTTGGCTGCCTGGGGCCTGCTCCATAGCTGATTTGGCCAACGACCGTGCCTCGTCGAACGACTCTACAACGAATATCCTGATTGGATATCGGCTGTTTTTCAGGCTTTGTAAATGCCGTCGTCCCAGGTTTCCAGCACCCACTAATAAAACATTTTTCATCGTTGCACCTAGATTATATCGT
>JAMPIU010000132.1 GCA_023667845.1 Dehalobacter sp.
TGTTTGGCTTTGAATTGATGATGGCACCCTACACCATCGCTCACATGAAACTCAGCATGACGCTTAAGGAAACCGGTGTCGATGAACTCAGCGACCGTTTGGGCGTCTATCTCACCAACACACTCGAAGAGGGCGTCCCCCTTCAACCAGGTCTCTTCAATTTTGGTCTGTCGGCTGCAGTCAGCGAAGAGAGCCACCTTGCTGCCAAAGTTAAGAGCGACCATCCAGTGATGGTTGTCATCGGTAACCCACCTTATAGTGGTGAATCTTCAAATAAAACCCCTTTCGCTCAAAGTCTCGTAGAAAAATACAAGTACGAACCTGGAGGCTTCATTAAACTACAAGAAAGGAATCCGAAGTGGATTAACGATGATTATGTAAAGTTCTTGGCTTTTGCCGAAAATTTGATACTTCATAATCAGGAAGGTGTTCTAGCAATGATTACAAATCATGCCTATTTGGATAATCCTACCTTCCGAGGATTACGTTGGCACCTTGCCAAAACTTTTGACAAGATATTTGTCTTAGATCTACATGGTAATACTAAAAAGAAAGAAGAGGCACCCGACGGAAGCAAAGATGAAAATATTTTCGACATTATGCAGGGTGTCGCAATCATTTTGGCTGTTAAAAATCGAAAGCATAACATTATCGCAGAGGTTTTCTATTCGGACTTGTTTGGTGGAAGAGAAAAAAAATTTAGTGAATTAAATATTGGGTTAATAGATTATCAAAAAATTATCTTGGATCCGAAGATGTTCTACTTCGTAAACAAAAACATGGCTGGTAAAAGTGATTATGAACTAGGAGTATATATTTCGGAATTGTTTTCCCTGAACAGCGTCGGGGTGGTTACCGCAGCTGATTCGATACTGATATCTGATAACAAGCAAGAATTGGTTCGGAATATCAACAAAGCTAGAAGTAATCCAAAAAACGGGAAGATATACGATCGTCTTTTAAAGCAAGTAATCGATGAGAGTTTCATAAGACCAATTTCTTATAGGCCTTTTGACGAGCAATTCATCTATTACGACACCCAAGTAGTTGAAAGATCAAGAGAGAAAGTAATGAGGAATTACATCCTCGGGAACAACATTGGACTTGTATTCAAAAGGGGCGGTGTTGAAGAAAAATCACCGCCGATATTCGCTGTAAAGAATATTTCCGAATCGAGAGCATGGTCAAGACCAGGAATGCAAGGTATAGAGTTCAATGCTCCATTGTATATTTTTGATAGTGACGGCAAACGCTCTATCAACTTTCGGCCCAAAGCAGTTGAATTACTTATACAAAACTTAATTGAAGAACCTTCTCCAGAGGTTATCATAGACTACATATATGGAGCGTTACACAGCCCCTCCTATCGTGAAAAGTATAAAGAATTCCTCAAAATCGACTTCCCCCGTATACCTATTCCTACACAACAGGAGTTTGACCGTTTGGCGCCCCTCGGTCGTGAACTGCGCGAGTTACACCTCATGCAATCCCCCATCATCGATGAATATCAAACCACCTTCCCAATCGCAGGCGATTGCAAGGTCGAAAAACTGTCCTATTCAGAAGGCAAGGTTTGGATCAACAAAACGCAGTACTTTGGCAACGTGCCTGAGCTTGCCTGGAACTTTTACATCGGCGGCTACCAACCCGCTCAGAAATGGCTCAAAGACCGCAAAGGTCGCCAACTATCTGATGCTGACCTGGTCCACTACCAACGCATCATCAAAATCCTGCTCGAAACCGATCGGCTAATGAAGGAGATCGGGTAATCTTTTGAAAACGGCCAATTAACTTATTCAAAGATTGAACGGACTATATGAAGAAATTAGTAGATCTTTCAAATACCGATGCCAGAGACTTTTTTCTTAAGGGAAGCAGTTACTTTTCATCGGATTTACCCCCATACTTGAGTTTCGAACCGCTTTTATTGGAAGTAGCCACCAAAATGAATGGGGCGTATTATCCCGATGTTAGCGACAAAAGGCAAAAAATAAAACCACAAGATGTTGATAATGTAAATTATCTTTTGTTAAGTAACAAAGATGGCAGGTTTGATTGGCGACCAATGGAATTGATTCATCCATTAATTTATGTTTCTTTGGTAAATTTAATCTGCAAGGATGAGAACTGGAACTCCATTACAAAACGATGGTCAAGTTTTCAAGGTGGAATGGTTGATTGCTGTTCTTGTCCAGTTTCTTCTGAAAACGATGAGAAGGATAAAGCGGCTCAAGTAACTAATTGGTGGAATCAAGTCGAACAGCAATCACTTATGTACTCATTGGAGTTCAGTCATGTTCTCCACACTGATGTTACGAATTGCTACGGGTCTCTTTATACCCATAGTATTGCTTGGGCAATACATGGCTTCAATGAAGTAAAAAATCATAAAAATGAGATGTATTATCTAGGAAATCTCATTGATGCGTACATCAGAGCTGGCCGCTATGGTCAGACAAATGGTATTTCACAGGGCTCTGTTCTGATGGACTTTATTGCTGAGATCGTCCTTGGGTATGTCGACAGTCTCATTAATGAAGAACTGGCAGGAGAAACTGATTTACGAATCCTCAGATATCGCGATGATTACAGAATTTTTGCAAATAATGATGAAACATGTGAAAGGATACTGAAGGTAATCAGCGAAAAATTATTGTTTGTCGGAATGAAACTAGGGAACTCCAAAACTAATCTTTGTAGAAATGTAGTTGAAGGTGCGATAAAACCAGATAAGTTAGCGGGCATTAGTTTACACGATCTAGGTAGTGAACAAATGCTTACAATACAGAAGAAACTGTTAAGACTTCATTCCTTTGGGCAGCATTTTCCCAATAGCGGCACCCTTAGGCGGTTGATTAGTGAATTGCAAAGTGACATCTATGACAACTTATCGGAAGTCCCTCAAGACCTGGGAGTTCAAGTAGCGATAGCAACTGATATCGGCTTTGATTCTCCCAGTACTTTTCCAGCAATTGCTGGAATCCTTAGCAGGCTTATCTCACTTGCTCCTCCTCAAGAGAAAGTACAACTTTGGGACAAGGTCACTAGGAAGATGGCTCGAGTACCGAACAATGGCTACCTCGATGTTTGGCTACAACGAGTGATTGAGCCAAAAGACGTAGGTTTGAAATCAAACAGCAACGAGCCTATATGCAAAATAGTAAACCATGAACCCGCTGACTTATGGAATAATCAGTGGATATGTGATTCAAACTTGGCAAACTCATTGGACCTTTCCAAGATTGTTGTTGGCTCTGTATATGACACACCAGAGGTAATGAATCCTGCAGAAATTGAATTGTACCGACGTAATCTTTACCTATACTAAGATAACCCATACCTAATCAAATCCCTCCCCCGCTCTCACTTTTAAGAAGCCGTAGGCCGGGTTCCGAGGTTGAACCCGGCAATGCGTTGGAATAATTTTTGTGATGGTGTCATTCAACCCTCACCCCCGCTTGGTCCACTCGCCTCTTCGAGGCTGGGATCTTCGACGGACCCTCACTCCCTCTCGCTTTGCTACGATGGATCTTCGACCAGGGGAGGG
>JAMPIU010000133.1:0-3879 GCA_023667845.1 Dehalobacter sp.
GACGCCGTCGATGCGCAGGACGTGAGTCCCGGCCCCTCTGATCCTGGCTCCCATTTTATTCAGTAGATTCTGCAGGTCAACAATTTCCGGTTCTCTGGCCGCATTGCGGATGATGGTTGTGCCTTCGGTCAGAACCGCAGCCATCATGATATTTTCCGTAGCCCCGACACTCGGGATATCCAGATAGACATCTCCGCCTCTGAGTTTCCCCGCTGTGGCCTCTATGTATCCATGTCTCTCTTCAACACGTACGCCGAGCTCCTGCAGTCCTTTAATATGTTGATCCATCGGACGTGTCCCAATCGCACAGCCGCCCGGCCTGGATATTTTTACCCTTCCGTTTCGTGCGAGCATCGGGCCTAAAATCAAGTTGGATGCCCGCATTTTCCGCATTAACGCTTCATCGACAATGCAGTCATTCAGTGAAGAGGAATCAATGGTCAGTTCATTTGAGCTGAATTGTGTTTTACAGCCAAGGCTTTTCAGAACTTCGCCCATACAAAGGATATCTGTGAGATGAGGAATTCCCTGCAGTCCTGTTTTTCCATCGGCCAGAATGGCGGCTGCCATGAGCGGCAGTGATGCGTTTTTTGCTCCGCTGGTCCGAATACTTCCCTCAAGTCTTTGTTTTCCCGTAATGACATAACGATCCATCGTCATGTCTCCTCCCCCTTTAGCCAATTAAATGACGCGTATTTCTGTTTCGAGCTGAATATCAAATTTTTCGGACACATCTGTTTGAATTACATGAATAAGCGTTAAAATGTCAGTGGATGAGGCGTTCCCTCTGTTCACAATGAAATTGGTATGTTTCTCAGATACCTGAGCATCCCCAAGGCGGCGTCCTTTCCACCCTGCCTGCTCGATCAGCCTTCCCGCGGAGTCTCCGGCAGGATTGCGGAATACACTTCCTGCATTGGGATACTCCAGCGGCTGATGTTCTTTCCTTTTGGCCATAAGACCCTGCATCTGAGCCTGGATCACGGCCTGATCCCCTGGATGGAGGGACAGCGTACATTCCAGGACAATGCATTCCTTTTCTAAAAGGGAACTGCTGCGATACCCAAAAGCAATCTGGTCCTTCGGTATCATTTCAATTTGTCCCTCGGCCGTCAATACACTAACTTTCTTAACCAAATCACCAATTTCCCCACCATAAGCACCTGCATTAATGGCTGCTGCTGCGCCGAGTGTCCCTGGTATCCCGCAGGCAAACTCAAGCCCGCTAAGGCCGCTCTCTCCTGCCTCCCGGGCCAGACGCATCAGAGAATAACCTGCTTCGGCCGTGACTTCTTCACCATGCCAGCGAATGCTGTCCATGGCTGTAACAACAATCACCACACCCTTGAATCCGTGATCCGGCAGCAATACATTTGAACCCCGGCCCAGAAGCAGAAACGGTATGTTATTCTTCCTGCACCCATCAATCACAGAGACCAGTTCCTCAATGTCCCGGGGCCAGACAGCAAGTTCGGTCATACCGCCGATTCTCCAGGTATTCAGCTTTTTTAAAGGATAATCTTTTTCAATCCTACCCTTTATGTTCGGTAAGTACATGATATTCCTTTCCCTTTTCCTTACAGCATATCTTATGCTGATCCGGCTTGCAGTGTTAAAGAAGTTTATCTCCAGGCAGTCTGCAGGCAGAGATTGATAATGCGGTTCAAAGCTCCAGGCGCAAATACCTCCCTGGCCCGCGCGGCCATTTCTTCCAGTTTAAACGAATTCAACAGCACTTTTTGAATATTGTCCCACAAAATCTCCGCATTCAGTTCCTTATCTAAAATAACACAGGCTGCTCCCTTATTTTCAAAAGCCCTGGCATTATATTCCTGGTGATTTTCAGCGGCATACGGGTACGGGATCAGGATACCGGCCTTCCCTGCAGCCGAGATTTCTGCCAGCGTGGATGCCCCAGCCCGGCAGATGCACAAATCGGAGCAGGCCAGAGCTTCAGGCATATGCTCAACGTAGGCTAAGATTCTCCATTGTTCTCTTTGCCAGTTAATGTTACGCGTTTCAAGCTCATGTAAAATCGTATCATGCGTCGCTGTCCCGGTTGCCCAGATCAGCTGGACATCCGGGTATTCGGCCAGCTTTGGCAGGAGTCCGGTCAGCGCCTGGTTGATGCTCAGTGCACCTCTGCTGCCGCCGGTGACCAAAATTGTTCTCTTGCCGGGATCAAGACCAAAGGCCTTGGCTCCGGCTTTGCGGTCAATCTTGCCGATTTCTTCCCTGACCGGCAGGCCGACAACCTGAAGCTTGTCTTTAACCCCAAAATATTTTTCACTTTCCGGAAAAGTCAGTAAAATACGTTTAACCATTCTGGCCAATATTTTATTGGTCTTGCCCGGAAAAGCGTTCTGTTCGTGTAAAACGGTCGGGATACCAAAAAAGGCTGCTGTCAGGACGACCGGACCGGATACATAGCCACCGGTCCCTACTACCAGATCGGGATCAAACTCCTTCAAGATCCTTTTCGTTTCCCATAAGGCCCGAACGTTCGTGCCGGCTGCTTTCAGTATTTCGGTGCTTAACTGCCGCGGCATCCCTTGACCAGATATCCCGCGGAATTCGAGACCGTTTTCCGGAATCAGCTTCGCTTCCATGCCGCTTCTTGTTCCAACGTATAGGACGCGAATATCATTCAGCTGCTCCTGCAGCGCTTTGGCGATTGCCATTGCAGGATAGATATGCCCGCCTGTACCGCCTCCGCTTACAATAACCCGCAATTAAAAGACCTCCTCAGATCTGCCCGCAGCCGCAGAAATATTCAAGAGCAGCCCGGCTCCGATCATTGTAAATAAAAGTGATGTACCCCCATAGCTTAGGAATGGCAGGGTGATTCCCGTTACCGGCAAAACGCCTGATACCACACCCATATTGATCATTGCCTGAATCCCGATCAGGGATGTCAAACCCACAGCCATCAAACCAAGAAATGGTTCCGGCGCCAGCATGGCTGTCCGGAAACCGCGCCAGATGAAAAGGAAAAAGAGCAGAACAACGAGTGAGGCACCGACAAAACCAAGCTCTTCTCCAACCATGGCAAAAATAAAGTCTGTATGGTTCTCAGGCAGATAAAGAAATTTTTGTCTGCTTTGACCGAGTCCCAGTCCGAATAATCCGCCAGGCCCGAGAGCCAGGAGCGACTGAATAGTCTGATAGCCCTTGCCTGAAGGATCAGCCCACGGATCAAGGAAAGCAAAGATCCTGCGCATTCTGTACGGAGCAGCTGCAATCGCGGCAACCACCATCGCCAGCCCGGCCAGACCAAGGCCTGCCATGTGCCACATTCTGGCCCCTGCGGCCAGAAGCATAAAGAAAACAGTAGCGGCAATTACCAGCGTTGTGCCGAGATCAGGCTGCAGCATAATCAGGGCACAGACCACACCCAGCAAAGCCAGGGAAGGGATGATGCCCCTACGGAATGACTTGATCTGATAAGGATTCACGGTAAGGAACCTCGCCATGGTCAGCACCATGGCCAGTTTCGCCACTTCGGAAGGCTGGATGGACATCGGACCAAGTCCAATCCAGCGGGTTGCACCATTCACTGTCCTGCCGATTCCCGGGATCTTAACCAGGATCAGCAGAACCAAAGCTGCGTATAAAATAGGTTTCGCCCACTTATGCAGAAACGCGATATCGATCATGACGGCGACACCCATGGCTGCAAGCCCCAGAGCCACCCACAGCAGATCCGCTTTGAAATAATGATAAGGATCCTCATAGTACAGGTAGCCTTTCACAGCACTGGAACTATAGGTCATGATGATCCCGATCAGCAGCAGGATAAGAATCACGCCTAGCAGAACCGGGTCGACCTTTAGGAATTTTCGGATCACATAGCTCCCCCCTCCAAAATCATTCGGGTTC
>JAMPIU010000133.1:3979-20555 GCA_023667845.1 Dehalobacter sp.
ATCATTCGGGTTCGCTATAATGCTTACGCACCAAATCCTTAAACAATTCCCCTCTTTCTTCATAACTTTTAAACATATCCCAACTTGTACAGGCTGGCGACAGTAAGACGACGTCACCCGGCACTGCCTCGGTAATAGCAATATTGACAGCATCCTTAAAATCAAGCGTCCGGATAATGTTCGGGAACCCTAAACGGACAGCAATCTCCTCAAGCTCCGGAGCCGCCATCCCCACTAAAATCAGACTTTTTACCCTTATACGTGCTTCCTGCAAGAATTCCGTCATATCAAGGCCTTTGTTTTTACCTCCGGCAATCAGCACGATCGGTTCCTCATAGGACTGAAGGGCTTTGATCGATGAGTCAGGATTGGTTCCCTTGGAGTCATTAATATACAGAATATCATCAAATCTGCCGACGATTTCCTGGCGGTGTTTCACCGGCTGGAAATGACGCAGTACGTCAGCAATTTTGGAGATATCGAGTCCGAACTCAAGCGCAGCTGCCACTGCAGCCATCACGTTCTCAAGATTATGGCCACCCCTCAGCAGCAGTTCCCTGCGTCCGATGATCGTCGCGGCAACGCTATGATCTTTTTTTAGGACAATATCCTCTCCGTTTAAGCAGATTCCGTCTGACAAATTTTCCTTCAAGCTGAAGAATACCACCCGAGCCTTGGCTTTAGCGGCTAATTCTTTAACAATCGGATCATCCCAGTTTAGGATGGCCAAATCTTGTTCCGTCTGGTTTTCAAGGATCCTGGCTTTGGCTGCAGCATATTTCTCCAGTGAACCGTGCCGGTCTAAATGATCAGGTGTCAGGTTTAAAAAGATCGCAATGTTCACCCTGGTCTTATCAATCAGTTCCAGCTGAAAGCTCGAAAGCTCTGCAACAACAATCCCATTCTGATCAAGATGTTCAACCTGGCCGCATAAAGCAAGCCCAATATTCCCGGCGACGACCATCTCACGTCCGGTTTCCTTAGCCAGCTCTCCGACAAGCGTCGTGGTCGTCGTTTTGCCGTTGCTTCCGGTTATGCCGGCAATCACTGCCCTTGAATCCCTCAAAGCAAGCTCTACCTCGCTCCAGAGTGGAATACCCGTCGCTGAGGCCTGCCGGATAAACGGCAGGAGCGGGGAAACCCCCGGTGATAAAACCAGTAAATCGGGCCTGATCTCCTTTAGATCCGGTTCCCTTTCCAAAATAAGATGAGCAGCGTCCAGTTTCAATTCATCTATACCTGTAAGCTTGGCCAAAGGCTGCATATCGGTGAGAAAGACCTCAGCTGCTTTGCTCTGAAGCTTATGAGCCGCAGCTAGGCCGCTTCTGCCACCGCCTACGACCAGCACTCTTTTTTCGGCTAATTCCACAATACGATCCCTCCAACCTTAATTGATCATCAACCAAAAGGCGCTAACTCCAATCAACGTGAAGATGGCTGCAGCCAGCCAAAAAACGCGTACAACCTTTTTTTCGCTCCAGCCGCCCAATTCAAAGTGATGGTGCACCGGACTCATCCGAAATATCCTCTTCCCCCTGGTCTGAAAAGAAACAACCTGAAGAACAACGGACAGACCTTCCAGGACAAAGACCCCGCCGAGAATTAGCAAAACAAATTCACTCTTGCTGAGAACCGAGACCGCAGCCAGCGCTCCGCCCAGAGCAAGTGATCCACAGTCGCCCATAAAGATCCTGGCCGGGTGGATGTTAAACCTTAAGAATCCCAGACAGCCTCCCGCAATGGCCGCGGCAAAAACCGCGAGGTCGCTGGAAGAAACATCGATGCCGTCAATAAATCCTGTCCGCGCAGCCAGATAAGCGATACCGACATAGCCGACAGCCGAAATGACTGTACAGCCTGCGGCCAGTCCGTCCAGTCCGTCTGTCAGGTTAACCGCATTGGACATATACACCACAATAAGTATGACCAGCGGATAATAGAAAATCCCTAAATCTATTTCCAAAGCCGTGAACGGAAGTTCTACCGCTGTACCCCTACCAAGGTACAGGGTGGAAACTCCGACCAATATCACCGCAAGCAGGATTTGACCGGCCAGTTTCTGCCAGGCCCGTAAGCCAAGGTTTTGCTTCCTGATTACTTTTAAAAAATCATCCAGAAAGCCAAGTAAGCCAAAGCCTAAGGTCACAAGGAGCATGGTTAGCATTCCGGGTGAATAAGGTTTTTCCGCAATCATCAGCACCCCGGCTGTAATTCCAATTAGAAATATAAGTCCGCCAATCGTCGGTGTCCCGGCCTTGGCAAGATGCCGTTTGGGGCCATCAACCCGGATACTTTGACCAAATTTTAACGTACGCAGGACTGGTATTAAAAAAGGTCCCGCCAGAAGACTTACCAGCAAGGCAACCCCCGCCGCCAAATAGATTTTTTCCGTCACTTCCCAAATGTTCCTTTCTTAGCCTTAATCACTTAATTCGAAGTTGTATACACACAAAACTTAGAGAGAATTATTCTATCGGGTAGGTCTTCAAGCCACAATACCGCTCCTCGGCGAATTGCGCCATCCATGGCGCAAATGCCGCGCTCCGCAATCCGTGCTCCGCTTTTCGCGGAACTGTGGCTTGCAGACTGATCACCGGAGATAATAGACGTATTTGGGGCCAGTTCAAGATGCTTTGTAGCTCTTTGCAATAAGAGGTGTGCTGCTTTCTATCTATTTTCTTTAGCGAGTAAGCAATGCAATTGAATACCTAAGAGAAATACTTTCATATCTTTCAATCAGTCTGCGAGCCACAGTTCCGCGTTAAGCGGAGCATGGATGCGGAGCGCGGCTCTTTGTGCCACGGAGGGCACAAGAGCCGAAAAGCGGTATTGTGGCTCGCAGACCAACCCAAAAAAATATCGTCGTCTACTCTTCCTGACAAAGCGCACCGCTTACGCGCTCCATCCTCATGCCGCGAGACCCCTTAACCAGAACCCAGACATCACTGCCCATCTCCTCGATAAGCATCTTGGCCAGAGAAACAGCTTCAGCACATTCGCTGCAAACATGAAGGCCAGAGACAGGGAAACCTGCCTCAGAGGCCCCTTGCGCAATATCTTCAGCCATTTTGCCGACTGTGATCAGCGTGTTGATTCCCAGCTCCGCTGCAGCCCGGCCGACATCCCGGTGACCGGGGACGGCAGATTCTCCCAATTCATACATTTCGCCAAGCACCGCGATCGTTTTTGCCCCTCCGCTTTCAGCCAGCACGCGCAGTGAAGCTTTCATGGAGGTAGGATTCGCATTATACACGTCATTAATGATCGTACTCCCGAAAACGCCCTGCTGAATCTCGAGCCTCATTTTGGACAGTTCCAGTTCTTCGAGTGCTTTGGCTCCTTCAGCCAGGGATACCCCTTTGGCCAGTCCAACACTCAAAGCCGCCAGTGCATCGAGTACATTGTGCTCTCCTGGCAACGGGAGGCGAACCTCAGCTCTGTGCTCGCCGGATATAACTTCAAAACACGTCGTTAGCGTCCCAGAGCTTCGGATATTGACAGCATAAACATCTGGAGACGCATTTTTACCGGAAATCCCGTAGAAGACTTTTTTCACATCAGCAGTGGCTGCCTTGCTGACACTGAACGCATCCTCCGCATTCAGCACGGCTATGCCTCCTTCCGACAGAGCGTCAACCAGTTCCCATTTGGCCTTCGCAATATTCTCCTGTGATCCTAACAACTCCAAATGTGTTGTCCCGATATTCGTGATCACAGCAACCGAAGGGCTGCAGATATCGCAAAGGTCCCTAATCTGCCCAAGTCCGCGCATTCCCATCTCCAGAACCATGATCTCGGTTCCTGCCGGTGCATTCAGAATGGTCAGCGGCAGCCCAATCTCGTTATTATGGTTTTCCAGATTCTTATGGACCTTAAAGCTTTTAGCAAGTACGGCAGCCGTCATATCCTTGGTCGTAGTTTTGCCGCAGCTGCCGGTAATCCCAATGACCACAGGATCAAGCGTTTCTCTCCACGCTCTGGCTAGAGCCTGCAAAGCCCACAGAGAATCCTTTACCGCAATGATCGCTTTGCCTGCGGGAATAACCGGAAGTCCAAATTCTCCCAGGCTGTGGGTTTCTGCCAGCGTAATTGACGCCCCGGCTTCAAAGGCTTTGTTGATGAATAGATGTCCGTCGGTCTTTTCTCCCCGGATTGCAGTGAACAGCACTCCTTCGGAAGCTGCTCTGCTGTCAATAACGCATCCCTTAAAATAAGCCGACTCCGAACCGTAAAGTCTGCCGCCAAGAATTTCGGCAATTATACCGCTATTCCACATAACCCAATCTCCTAAGAACTTTATCTGCTTCTTCCCGGTCATCAAAATGTATTTTTTCCGTGCCGAGAATCTGATAATCTTCATGCCCTTTGCCGGCGATAAGTACCGTGTCCCCAGAACCGGCTGCCATACAGGCTTCGTCGATCGCACTGCGGCGGTCTTTTATCACCTTGTAATTGGCTGATTTAAGCCCCGGAATAATATCTTTAATAATTTCATCAGGGTCTTCAGTCCGGGGATTATCTGAGGTTACGACAATGTAGTCGCTAAAATGGCCCGCGGCTTCTCCCATGAGCGGCCTTTTTTTTCGGTCCCTGTCACCGCCGCAGCCAAATACTGTGATCAGTTTTCCACCAGTGATTTCTCTGGCCGTACGCAAAACATTTTCCAGACCGTCCGGTGTATGGGCATAATCGACAATAACCAGAAAAGGCTGGCCTTTGCGAATACTCTCAAATCTGCCCGGAACCCCTTTGATACTTTGAAGCGCTTGCACCACAGTCTCAGTCGGATATCCGCTTTCCAGTGCCCAGGCAATTGCGGCTAGAACATTGTAAACACTGAATTTACCAGGGGTACTGTAAAAAAGCTCGGTCCTTTTCCCGTGAAAAAGCACGTCAAATTCAACACCTCTGTCTGAAAGCCTGATATTCACAGCTCGGTAGTCTGCCTCGTGATCAACACCATACGTGACTACCCTGCAACCTGCCTGTTCTTTCAGAAAAATGCAGGAGCCGTCGTCAGCATTGAGCACAGCCAGCTGGCCGGCTTTTCCGCCGTTCAATCCGGAGAAAAGCAGCGCTTTCGCTTTGAGGTATTCCTGCATATCCTTATGGTAATCCAAATGATCCTGTGTCAGATTGGTAAAAATCCCGGCATTGAATACACAGCCGTTGACTCTTCCCAAATCGAGTGCATGCGAGGATACTTCCATCACGGTGAGATCCACATTTTCCGCAACCATTTCAGCTAATAAAAGTTGAATTTCCGTCGATTCAGGCGTGGTATGCTGGCCGGGATACGCATTGTTTCCTATTCTGCTGCCAAGTGTACCGATCAGACCAGTTTTCTTGCCGCTTTGCTGAACGATCCGCTCAATCAGGTGCGTCACTGTGGTTTTACCGTTCGTCCCGGTTACACCGACAAGTTCAAGCCGGTCGGATGGATTCCCGAAGACGTCAGCCGCTAAAAAACCCATGGCCTTCCGGGTATCCGTAAATTTAAGCTGGGGTACGGCTAGCGGCAAGAACTCCTCCACGGCTAACGCTGTAGCGCCGGCCTGGACAGCAGCCTCGGCAAACGCATGACCGTCCGCCTGATAACCTCTGATGCATACATATAGATTGCCCGGAGATACCGTTCTTGAGTCATGGGAGATCCCATTAATTACCGTCTGCGTATCTCCAAGCACTTCAACCTGTTTCATACCGTCAATGATTTCCGCCAGTGTTTTTTCAGAACTAGACACGAGCTACACCTCTTCTCAGCTATCTTACCACAATCATGCTTTTTTTTCTAACTCCATCCTGATTATGACATATCGTCTTTATTCGGCCAGGTCCGGATTCAGGCTGATCGGGATCCGCTCTCCCAGGTTTTCAATCGCTTCCACATCCGGGTCACTCACTTCGAGCCAGGGAGCGAAGGTTTCTTTGCCTGTTTCCGTTCCAAAATAAAGCAGCACCGTTGAACCTTTTTCGACCTCTGCGTCTCCATGCGGGATCTGGTCAACTACGACCGCGCCACTGCCTTTCACTTTTACGTTAAATCCTTGCTTTTTCAGGGCCGCTTGGGCCTCAGCTGAAGTATATCCCAGAACGGAAGGTACAGTGGCGGCTTCTTTGATAGCGGGGAACTCCACACCATAAAGCGGTTCTCCCGGAGTGAGCGGAGCATTCAGATCAGGCTGGACACCAAGATATTTCAGGGAATCAAGCATAACACTCGAGAATACCGGGGCTGCCACAACCCCACCATAGAACGGGACACCATCAATGATGACCAGGATTGCCAGACGTGGATTATCTGCCGGTGCGAATCCGATAAAAGATGCAACATATTCTCCCTGAATATAGCCACCGCTGCCGACTTTCTGGGCTGTGCCGGTTTTCCCCGCTACCCGGTAACCAGGAAGGAAGGTTCTTCTACCCGTGCCATTGGTGACGACAGATTCCAAGATTTCACGCTCCAGCTTGGCCGTATCCTCACTGATGACCCGCCGCACCGTCTTCTTCGCAAATGGAACAAGCACTTTACCAGTCGGCACCGTAATTTCCTGAACCAACTGGGGCTCAAGCAGCGTACCTCCGTTGGCAACCGCTGAAACTGCTGTCAGGAGCTGAATAGGGGTAACATTATTGGTTTGGCCAATGGACATCGTGGCCAGATCCAAGGCTGTTGCCTTCTTCTTTTTGGCCAGGATACCTTTCGCCTCTCCAGACATTTCAATCCCTGTCTTCTGCCCAAAACCGAAGGCTGTCAGATATTGATAAAACTTATCCATCCCAAGGCGTTGCCCCAGCATAATAAATCCTGGGTTGCAGGAGTTCTCGACAACTTCCACCATGGTTTGGGTTCCATGTCCGCCAGCTTTCCAACAACGGATCTTTTTGTTTAAGATTGTTGCATAACCGGGATCTGTAAACCTTTCTTTCGGGTTATAGTCACCCTCTTCAATCGCTGCTGCGAGTGTAATGATCTTAAAGGTTGACCCTGGTTCATAGCCATTTTGGATCGCAATATTTCGCCGAGTCGACGCATTGGACGCTTGGTAGTTATTCGGATCATAAGTGGGTGCAGAAGCGATCGCCAGCATTCGTCCTGTTGAAGGCTCCATAACAAGAATAGAGGCACTCTTTGGGACTTTGCCTTCCATGTTGACACCTTGGCCAGCCATCAGTTTGGCCAGCTCTCTTTCGGCAAAATCCTGGATGTTTTTGTCAATGGTAAGTTTGACTGTATTTCCCTGAACCGGCTGGATAAATTCATGCTGGCCTCCGGGAATTTTTATGCCGTTTGCTCCGTATTCGGTAAGGATGCTGCCGGATGTTCCTGTAAGTTCTTCATCCCTGGAGTATTCAATTCCTTCCAGCCCCTGACTGTCAATTCCGGTAAAACCTAAAATATGCGCCGCCAATAAGCCATTCGGATAAAACCGTGTACTGTCTTCGATAATACCGATACCCGGGAAATTTTTCCTGGTGATCTCTGCTGCAACTTCCGCAGATACTTTCTTTTTGACATACTCGACGGAAGTCCGTTTCGTAATTTTTTGCAGAACCTGTCCTTGGTCCGTGTCCAGAATAGCGGCAAGTCCGGCCGCTATTTCATCCTGCCGCTTGGATTTTCTGACTTCGGCCGGAATCGCATAGACCGTCTGGGCACTGACACTCATCGCTAGGATATTGCCGTTGCAGTCTTCAATATTGCCTCTTTTAGCTGCGACCGGAACACCGCGGTAATGCTCGGCATCCGCCAGGTCTTTTAGGAAAGGGCCGTCCCGCAGCTGAACAAACGCGAGCCGGATAATCAGAATCAGCAGGAAAAGGCTGCATAGCCCAAATAACAAGAGAATTCTTTTACGCGTCTTGATGTATTGCACCATAGAAAATCTACCCCTTTTGAACAGAGGTAGATTAAACTCAGGCGACGCTATCTTTGGGTTGAAGCAAAAAAACTAGAAAATATGCTGAATACATTTTCAAATATAGAATTGGCTTTGCCTTCATCCGGCACCGCCGCAGTCTTCTGAGTTTGGTCAACCTCTGCTGTACTCTCAGGCTGGATCAGGCTGCTGGCGATATAGATCGTTCCTTCCGGCTTCTCCATACCCATCGCCAGGGCAACCTTTTCAATTCTGGAAACGGAGCTGAGCTTGTCGACTTCAACCTGCAACAGATCATTTTCTACGTTCAGGGTCTGAATTTCTTTTTGCAGGGCTTTGATTTCCGCAGCTTTGACCACGGTGATATGTACTGTTTTGGCCCCAATCAGACCGAACATTCCAATGATCCCCAACATGACCAAGAGCGCTATGGCCCGGTACTTCAGCATCTGAGAGGTCTTTTTGGACGGGGCGGCTTTTTTGGCCTTTGGCTTGCCTTTATCAAGGATTTGATCATATTCCTGATAGGCAAAGGATTCATTGAATTGTAGTTTTCTCTGTGCTGTTAACATCGTATTCTTCTCCCCCCCTATTTAGACCTTAAGTTTCTCAGCAGTACGAAGCTTGGCGCTCCGCGATCTGGGATTATCATTTTCCTCTTCCCTGGATGGAACAATCGGTTTTTTATTGACCAGCCTCGCAAGGGGTTTTGTCCCGCAGCAACAAACCGGAAGAGAAGGAGGACATGTACATTTGCCCATCCAGGACTGAAATTTGTTTTTAACAATTCTGTCTTCCAAAGAATGAAAGGTGATGACGGCTATTCTTCCGCCATCCTGCAGGCACCGCAGAGCCTGATCCAATGTTTCTTCCAGTACCTCAAGTTCTTTATTCACAGCAATCCTTAAAGCCTGAAAAGTGCGCTTGGCAGGATGAGGTCCTTCTCTGCGGGCTGCAGCAGGGACCGCATTCTTTATGATTTCAACAAGTTGCCCTGTTGTTCTGATTCTATCGTGAATTCGGGCTTCGCCAATAAACTTTGCAATCCTCAGCGCCCATTTTTCTTCTCCGTAATCCCGGATAATTCCGGTCAGGTCTTCCACACTCCAGCTGTTGACGATTTCTTCGGCAGTAAGCGGTTTTCTGCGGTCCATGCGCATGTCGAGCGTTGCATCCTGCATATAGCTGAAGCCTCTTTCCGCTTCATCCAGTTGGGGCGACGAAACCCCTAAATCATACATGATCCCCGCTGCCGGCAATAAGCTATTCGTTCGGATCGTATCCTCAAGTTCCACAAAGTTCTTTTGAAAAACAGTGACTCTTGGGTCATTGGCAAACTTCATGCGGGCATTGGCAACAGCAATTTCATCCTGATCAAAACATACCAGCCTGCCCGAAGCACTCAACCGCTGGAGCAGCAGTGCCGAGTGTCCGGCTCCCCCCAGCGTACAGTCCACGTATAGCCCGTCAGGGTCTGTAAACAGCATTTCAATTGTCTCTTGCAGCAGGACGCTTTGGTGTTCAAAAACCACTTAGGGCCATTCCTTTCTTTGCTTTATCGCAAGCGTACCCACTTTTTGTTCAGCCTATGTACAATGGTGTATTCTCTATATCATTAAACCCATTGCAGCAAGGGATTCAGCATCATCTTCATAATTTTTGGCTGCGTTGGTGCTGTATTCTCTCCATTTCAAGGAATCCCAGACCTCGATTCTATCCATGACACCGACAACAACGACATCTTTTTCCAAAAAAGCACGCTCCCGTAAATTCGCAGGTACCAAGATCCTCCCCTGTTTATCAAATTCGCACTCGGCAGCGCTGGAAAAGAACAAGCGGGTAAATTCACGGGCTCTGGTTTGCGATACAGGAAGCTGTTTCAGCTTCTCCACAAAATCAAACCATCCGTTTTCAGGGTAAAGAAAAAGACAGTCTTCCATCCCCTTGGTAATAAACGACTTATTGCCAAGAAGCTCTCTGAACTTTGCCGGTATGATCAGACGGCCTTTATTGTCTATCGTATGGAGAAATTCCCCCATGAACATAATCTTCACCCCACCAGGCACCACTTATTTACCACTTCAACCCACTATACCCCACATATTCTCTATTTTTTTGAGAATTCCTGCTGCAAAAAAAAGAAAACAAAAAAAATAGGAATTTAGTCCCTATCTTTTATGTTTTTCCTTAATCCGCTAACCAAAAAAATCCAAACGTAATGATTAGGTAATGTCCTGCGAATTTTTATTCGGCAGGATCGCAGCAGCAAAATTCTGTTCTTGGAAAAGCTCACGAATCAGTTCCCGCAGAATCAGATTTTTCACCATCTTGGGCAGAACGCCGCTTTGCTTCACGAAAGCAGGCAGGGCAAATGCTTCCCCGCTGTTTTTTGTTTTCACTTCCCGTAAATTCGTACTGACCAATTCCAGAAAATCCTGAAACGAATAGATTCGAAACCTATAGATATCCTGTTCCAGGGCAATAAATTCCAAAAGGGCAATTACCATTTCCTCATAACTTGTTTCTTTTTTCATATCGAGCAAAGCAGCAATCTTCGGTATAATATATTCATAAAGCATCCTCCTGTAAGGAATGCCTTTAAAGCCCAGCTTTTCTCCCAACGCCAAAATTTTTTTCTCACCGAGAGACAGCATCATGCGAATAAAAAAGTCCTCATCCCCTGTTGGTTCGATATAATACTTTTGGCCTTTCAGACGCCTGAACTGCCTTATAACATCGTAATAACCAAGTTTAAGATGATATCTGGCCTGTTCATTGCTGAAATCCAGGATACTGCCAAGCGTCTCGGCGGGAGAAATATATTGAACATGAACCTCCCTGTCCGCAAGCTTTCTGCGACGGCCCAGCGCGTTGGTCCTGATAGCAATGATCTCTTTGAAACCTTTGCTCACCAGCATGTTTAAAGGCAGATTGTCATAGAAACCGCCGTCAAGATAGTGTTTTCCGTCAATTTTTTCTTGCTGAAAAGCAGGAAGGTTTGAGCTCGCCAGTAAATACTCTACAACTTTGCCTTTGGGGACATCCTCCAGAAAAAATTCCACGGGTTTCATATCCGACAGGGAAACCGTCGTAAATCCGAACAACATTTTGGATTCTCTAAGCTTGTCTTCATCCACGATTTCCTGAAGCAGTTTTTTGATAAATGTGATATCCAGGCCTTTGCTGGAGGCAATTTCCTTGGCCTTTTTCATATAGTAAAGCAGTCCGTCATGAGATATGTCCAACTTTTTAAGTTCTTCCAGCCGTACTTCTTCAATATCAAATACCTTCGAGGGAGACATCTCATACCACAGCTCATACGCTTTATCCAGTTCGCCCTGAACAATCATCGCTCCATTCAGCGCCCCGATGGACGTACCGGCCACTGCCCCGTAGTTTATGCCCAATTCCCGCATCGCCTTACAGGCTCCGATCTGATAGGCGCCTTTTGCACCTCCGCCTTCCAAAACAAGACCGTACATCCTTCCACTCCTTCACTCAAACTCCTGAAGTTAATACCGGATAAGGAAAACTTAATCGGCGCCAAACCTTTGGCGGCAACCTCACCTGCACTTACTTCTATCAAAAATGCTTACACTTTTATGATACACTAAAAAAGCCCTGCGGAATATACCGCAGGGCCTTGTTGTTGCGAGAATGATCGGGGGTACTTGGAGTCCTTACTGTCCGACGGCTTTGTTAAGCTCTGCCACCAGATCATCAGGGTTTTTGCCATGCGTGATCGCAGCGCCTTCAACACTCTCCCTTGTTGCAGACGGGCATCCTAGACAGTGCATACCAAGTGCCACAAAAATTTCTGCAGTTTGCGGGTATTGTCTGAGAACCTGGCCGATAACCATATCTTTCGTGATCATTCGATTTCCTCCTGTACAAGTTAGTTCAATGCTATTATAAAATATTTCATTATAAGAAGCAAATAAATTCATCCACCATTAGTTAGAAATAGATATTAAAATAATTGAAAAGAAAAGTCGATGTTGGGCAAGACCATTTGAATCAGATAGGAAAAATCCTGGTAATGCCATAAACACGTGATCAGAATGCCAAAAAAGACTGTGGCTGGAACGATCAGCAGGCGTGAGTGTTTCCCACCAGCTTTCCAGGAGCCTCTGATCCTGGCAGGCAGGAATATAACAGACAGAAGGATATACGTTGCAATCGGGAAATAGTAAGGCATGCCGTATATTGTCAGCACGAAAGCAACGCCAACAAGAACAATCCAGCCGTATTTTCTTTCCATCCAGCATGTCAGCCCCAACGTCCCTGGATTTTGTGGGAAGGCTGAAGCTGCAACCCCAACCTGCAGCAGTCTTAAGACAATCAAAAAGAAGGAGATAAGGATGCAGACAAGTGCGAACGGGAGATCCTGTACTTCCTTAAGCCAGGTGAAGTCGTAAGAAATCCAGGGCGGTATGGTATCGGCCGGTAAATCAAAAAGCGGAGAAGCAACAATCGCTCCGAGTGTTCCCATGCGGGCCACGAGTGACAGACAACACCAAAAAAAAGCTCTGCGCACGGACCTTTTGGGTAAATCATTAAACAGCTCCTGATATTTCCATTTAATCATGAAGAAGTTTTGGGCACTCAAAAACACAAGACAGATCAGCCATAAAATTACGGCGACTTTTTCCGCTTTCCATTTGGAATCTGATGGTTGCACTGCGTTGGCTGACCCATCGGAATAATAAGTCAGCTTTCCCCATTCGCCCTTCAATCCTTCAGGCAGGATCAAAATATTCTCTGTTACGCTTGAATGGACCGGACCTTTCGGAAATGAAAGTTGATACTGCGAAAAGCCGGAAATCATATCCCCGGTCTTCTGAAGATATTTTGAGGAAGCCGCGGAATCATCAATGCCTTTGGCAACTGTCCAGGCCAATACCGACGGATGCTTTGCCGCAACGGCAACAAGATCTTCAAAAACCGCCGGATCCGGTATTTTAGACGACGCCGTGAAACCGACAGGCATTTCCAGCCATACGCCCACGCCGAGCTTGTCCGCGGCATACAGCCAGCTCTCATCCGGGAAGAAGCCCATAAAGCAGATCACATGATAGCCACCGGATTTAAGATTCTTCAGAAAAGCCTCCATTTGGCGCTGATTTCGAATTGTGTAATCCTGTTCCCGAGAAATGATTTGGCCCCGGACGTCCAAGGCTGTACCGTTTATTTTCCATTTCCCGTTTGCTGTTCCCAGCTGACGGATTCCGACCGGGAGCTGAAGACTGTCATAGCCTCCGCGGTTATTGGTTATATTCAACTTAAGCTCATACAAGAAAGGATCTTCCAGACTCCAGAAATGTGCAGTCGGCAGCTGAAAAACCAGCTCCGCGTCTTGCTCAAATTTGCCGTTGGTACTCAGCGGAAGCACACATTCGGCGAGCTTCTGCTGATTAGCAGTTAAAGCTCCATTTAAGACCCAAGGTCCTTGCTCCAGCATATCGTGATGCTTGATCTTCACGCGAGCCTTCACTTGCTTTTTCGCTGAATCATACGTAACAGCTATGCTTGATAAATCAATGGTCGTTTCCGACACTGCCTCCAGGCGTACCTGACCGGTAATTTTTCCTTGTTCCGGCCATAACCAGCCAAAAATTCTGTTCTGCTGAACGCTGTTCTTCTCAGTCTTGAGGTACAGCGTGTTTTCCTTGCTGAAATCAAATCTGGAGGCAGGAAAGTTTAAAATATATACGCCGCCGTTTCCTTCAACTTCACCGATCAAATTCACATCATCAATGCCATTTAAGAATACACTGACCTTTCCGCTTACCCCTTCCAGAGTTAGCTGAGCCGTCTTGTAACTCCATTTGCCGGCAACAGAAAATTTTTTAGCGGCAACCTCGAACCCCTGACTCGAAGGTATAATCAAATCTTTGGCCTGGTTGAGGTCCAAAACATCAATCATGTTATCCGTTGCCTCATTTTCATAGGTCAAAGCCTGCCTTAAGCTTGAATAGCTATTCCATTTTCCGCCTAAATCCTGGGCAATCCTGTACGGTTTTGTGACAGGATTATCACTGTATAGTTCAACACCCCGAGTATTTTCCCAGCATATGGATACTGCGAGAGCAGCAATAATAAACATTGAAACAAGTATTACTGTAAATCTTTTAAACATAAAACCTCGCAAAATCTTGCATTTCCATATTTATTTCGAGCAAAGCCCTAAAAAAACCTGCAAAAATTTAGAAAACTTGGCTGCCAAGCTTTGGCAGCCTTAGTTAGACTTAGATCCATCAGAAAGACGTTATGACCGCGGCATTTATCCATCCATGGACATCAAAAATGCTGATAACAGTCCGAAACTATTACCAGCATCATATTTAGCGTTCTCTTGTTTAGAAGTTCACCCCAACATTTGACCAAGAGCCTTATTCTTTGCTATCTTTGCTATCTTGACAACCTGGACATACCCCATAAAATACCAGGTTATGGGTATGTACATCAAAGCCTGTTTTATCAGTGACCATTGCATCCATATCAATCAATGAGCTATGAAAATCGACAACCCTGCCACAGCTCGAACACATCACATGATAATGGTTTACCGGATTACCATCGAAACGGCTGGACATATCCCCACAAGGAAGTTCCAGAAGGAACCCATGTTCCTTGAGCATATTCAGGGTGTTGTAAATCGTGCCCAGACTCACACCAGGGAACTTCGTCTTCACCTGCTTGTAAATCTCTTCCGCAGTGGGATGGGAATCCGTAACTAATAAAAATTCCAAAATTGCCTGCCTTTGGGGAGTAAAGCGTATTCCCTTATCCTTTAATCCCTTTAGAATTTCGACAGCATTCACGGCTTTCAATTCCTTTCGTCAATTGTTGAGAAACTTTGAATTTGTATATAAATTTAGTTTGTTTTTAGAATCATTATAATTATTTGTATTATATACCCACCGAACAAATGCCGTCAATAAAAAGAAAGAGCATCCTTAGATACTCTTTCTTTATTACCGTATTTAATTATCCTTCAATAATTGCACCTGAAGGACAAGCGTCTACACAAGCGCCACAGTCTGCGCAGGTATCAGCATCGATGACATATTTGCCGTCGCCTTCGCTAATAGCTCCTACTGCACATTCGTCGACACAGGATCCGCATGTTGTGCAGTCGTCAGTAATAACGTATGCCATAGTCCCAACCCCCCTTTTCCTATCTCACCAGCAACTATATCAAAGTGCAGACAAAAAAACAAGTGTATTTTTGAGCTAAGCTATTTTCGGAAAGAAAAATGATTGCCATGCAAACCTTAAAATATTTGAAATACTAAGGCCTGTATGGCACCTTGTATAATCTCCTCAGGCAATAGGAACAATATGGAAGTATCCGGTTGCTGACGTGGTTGCGGCGAAATATGACCCTGGAAATATCATCGTGTTCGTGTCCGCAGGAACGGCATCTTTCAATCATTGAATTTCCATCTCCCGTTTGTGTTATTGTGAACAAAGAACGTAACTAACGTCACCATTGTTTAGTTCTATTATTCTCCAATCAACCTGTTTTTAAACATCAAAGCATGAGGTTTTCGCCCCGCAAACCCGGTTATTTCTTTTACGCCGAATAGCTTTAACTGCCTGACAACCTCTTTAAGATCGCGTCCCACCGTACTTGGTTCATGCGCATCTGAACCCAGGGTGATCGGGATGCCCATCTGGTGAATCAGTTCAAGCAGTTTCGGCTCCGGATAAAATTCCTGCACAGGCTTATACCGTCCGTTGGTATTGACTTCGATGGCCAGTCCTTGCTTCCTGATCGTTTCCAGGGCCCCGGCCGCAAGAATCCTTACGTCTGTCTGCGGCCTTATTTTGAACAGTTTGATCAAATCGAAATGCCCGATAATCTGAAACATTCCGCTGGCAGCTGCTTTTTCCACCAGCGCGAAGTACTCCAGGTACAAGCTGTCAGGATCCCGCCTGAGATGTTCTTCTTCTTCCTCGGGATAATCGAAGAACCATCCGTTAATCTCATGGACAGAACCGATCGTATAGTCAAAAGGATATGAACTGATCCGTTTGCGGATCAGCTCTTCATTCTCTTCCCGATAGTCGACCTCAAGACCTATTCTCACCTGCAATTCAGGATACTCTTCGGCGACTTCCCTGATCAGATCCAGGTTTAGGTCATTCCAGTACATATCATGATCTGCAAAACCGATCTGAACTAAATTCTTCTTTTTAGCCTCGTCAAGAAAAAGACAGATATTTCCTCTTGTTACTTCCCGGTCGAGATGCCCGAGCAAATGAACATGTAAATCAAGCATAACATACCTCATAACCTTTTATATTTTTCTTTTAACCTTAGATCGAATGATTCATCCTATCCAAAGATTATCCGGCGGAATATGAAACATCTGTATGCAATCTATTTTCCATAAAAAGCACCGAATTCCTGCAAAAAAACTTTTGCATAGTTTCTTAGGAAACGGGACACAATGGTATTAGTCTCACGTTTTCCAATTTTATCCCCACTCCTCTCTTTTCTTAACTTGCGGCAGATGGTCGCAAGTTTTTTTTGTTATTTAACAGAAATATATATATTAGAAATCATATAATTCAGACATGCGGCTGGTTCAAGCGAATAGAATTAACCGAGTGATCTTATTCTGAAAAGCCGAAGGAGCTGCTGATGCTTGTCCCCGTCTGTTTTACTTTTTTAGGCCTGATGCTAT
>JAMPIU010000134.1 GCA_023667845.1 Dehalobacter sp.
TAAACGCTTTCGCTTCGCAGGACTGACGGCAAAGCAATTTACATTCCCCAGTAGCTCAGTCGGTAGAGCAGGTGGCTGTTAACCACCTTGTCCGTGGTTCGAGTCCGCGCTGGGGAGCCATGCGGTACGCTCAGCAAAACTTTTTGCTGAGGTTGAAATAGATGGATCTATGGGTGGCAACTCCCATAGATCCATTTTTATTTTCCCAATTATTTTTCCATCCTCATCTTTTCCTTGTTCCTCAAAATAAACGACCTTCTTAACCAACAGGTGCAGTAGGTCGTATTTCTCGACGGTTGTGAGATGGTCGTAAATCTCCTTGAAAACTTTAAAATTTTCCCTAATGATATCAGCGCTTACAATCTTGTTTTCAAGGTCGTTTGCTTCAAATTCAATTGCCTCTATCTCCGTTTTTAACTGCTTACCCTGCAACTCTAACTCGTCAAGCTCCTTCATGATAAGACCCGATCCATTTGATTTGCTTCCGGCTTCGCTCAAAATATCCAGTAGATTCCTTGATTTTTTATTGACTTGGACTTGGTTGTCCTGGAGAATTCTCTTTTTTGCTGTGAGATCCCTAACCTTTTCCCGCTGATCTTTTGTTGCGTTCTCAACGACGCCTTCAATTATCCTCGGATCTTCAGTCAGAAATTTCAGTTCGTTTACAACTAGGTCTTCCAGCTTTCTTGCGGGGACACTTCCGATTCTGCATTTATCTTTGCTTTGGTCATTGTCCACATTGCATCGGTAGTATAAATATTTATTTCCTTTTGACTTAGAAAAGCTCGGGGCCATAGCGGATCGGCATGATCCACACCTTACGAGCCCTTTCAAAAAAAAGGATCGGTCGTCTGATTGCCGATAAGCAGTCTTTGTTACATTATTTGCACGTAAAATTTCTTTGACGGAGTTGAATAATTCTTCGCTGATTATTGCTTGATGTTGGCCGTCGTATATATTCTCCTTGTGCTTTACTTTTCCGATATAAATCGGATCGCTCAATAATCGGCTGAGGCTAGTTTTCTGAAATTTTTCCCCAGCCCTTTTTTTGCCTGCTTTTGTCGTCCAAGATTTCATCCTGTAGCCCTTGTCATTTAAGGCTCTTGCCGTTTGACTAAGAGATCCAAGCTTGGAATACGTTTCGAAGACCTCTTTTGCAATCGGTATCTCATTCTCGTTCGGCACGAGACGGTTATTTTCGTAATCAATATCGTAGCCGAGGCGGGGATATCCCCCGTTAAAGAGACCCTGTTTTGCCCGGTAGGACATGACGTCAATGGTGCGTTCGGAAGTTTGTTCCCGTTCCAACTGGGCAAAGATCAGCACGATCCTGATTACGCCTCTTCCGATAGCAGTTGATGTATCGAAATTCTCTTGTAAAGATATAAAGTCAACATCGTTATCCTGGAATGTCTGGAAGACGTTTTCGAAATCAATGATCGAACGCGATAGACGGTCAACTTTCTTGACAAGAACTGTATTAATTTTGCCTCGTTTGATATCTGCCAGCATTCTCTGGAATTCAGGACGTTTTATGTCCTTACCCGAAAAGCCTTCCTCACGGTATATGGTGATTTCCTTCCAGTTTTTATAACCGCAGAAGTGCTCCAATGTACGCACTTGTTCATCAAGCGACTCTCCTTCTTCGGCCTGATTTATAGTCGAAACCCTCACGTATAATGCACATTTTCTATTTTGATCATCGATGTCGGTCATGTTCCCTCCCTTTCTAGTTGATTTTGCGAGAGTAACAGATGCCCCATTTAATGACAAGTGACATGTAATGGCATTTTGGTGAAATCGGATTGAATGGCCTTAATAGCAAAACATTCGGGTTGGTAGGCTAAGAAGTCTGGCTGATTTTCGGTCAGTGGTTCTTCTTGGTAAGGTTATGACGTTGCAGAAATGGTGATACTGAACTCGGATCCGAAGAGCTTGTGAAAGGAAATTTTTGTATGGGGACAAGATGCGTGGATATAGGTCAGGGATTTTGGAGCAGGTTAAGGGTAATAGCGTTTGGTGGCAGATTGTTTTATCTCAAATGCCGATAATAATATTCACGGTGGAGTGAGATTTTTTCGCACTTTTGGTGTCGGTTTTTGTAACTCTACGTTTATTCCGGTTTGTAAGGCAATCTTTCGTGAGCTCCAGAGAGCTGCCCGAAGTTTTACCGTCACTTTTCTCACCCTGGGCGAAGATCGCCTCTTCTGCTGCTTTAGCCTGCACGATTCGCATTACACCGAGGCTGAGAATCGAGGATATTTGGTTTAGCCGTTGTTCAGGTGTCATATGTGCTGGTAAAATCCATTAATAAAGTAATTACGAACAGTTGCGGGGCTTTAGCCCAATTTATTTCTTTACTGCTTCCACTAAAATACAAGGCCGATGACCCATCGGCCTTCACGACTACCTTCAGCATTCTGCCTATATCTAGCCCTCGGTGTGCCCGATTGGACTTTCACTGCTTTCGTCTGGCTTTGAAAGCTTTGTTTCTGCAATAGCGATACGTTCACGCAAACACCCATGCTCTTTCTGTAATTCATGCAGTTTATTAAGCCAACTTCTCGCTTCAGATTCCGCTTTTTCCTTTTCCGTCCCCAGGGTTTCGACTCTTTTCTGTAATGTATCTAGGCGCTCCGCAAAAATATTCACCTTTGCGTGTGATTTTTGGAGTTCTCGCTCCAAAGATGAATTCTTGTTCTGAATCTCGCGAATTTGCTTTGCGTCCTCATTTGCCTTCTGTTGTGCAGCCTTTAGCGCTTGCAAGGCCATGCTTCCATCCCGTATTATTTGTTCGTTTCGCGTCAACATCGACTGCCGCTCTTCCTTTAATTCGTGTAGCTGTTGTTTAAGTAAAGAATTCTGAGTAGAAATGCTGACCATTTGACTAGTCAGCTCCGATACCTGTTGATCTTTTGTCTTCAAATCTGCGGAGGCATTATCAAGTTTCGCAATATTTTCGATTAGGTCCTGCTGGGCTTCTTCCAGAAGCATTCGGATGTGTTTCGAAGACTGATCGAATTCCTCTCTTGCACCCATGAGATGTCTGCCGATTTCTTTTATGCAGGATTTCAAGAAGTCAGGGCTAAGAGCAAATCCAGCTATATTCTGTGTCGTTATTGCATCGAAAGCTTTTACGATGAGGGGGCCTATGGTGGTATTCCCACCGCCTGTAATCGTGCAGACGTTACGTGTGCTGGGTTCCTTCCCTTCAAGTAGCAGCTTTATAACTGCTGTACGCACCCTTTCTTCTGTTGCCTTTGCCTCTGCCATTTCTTCTCCTTTTCTCTAATTAAGTGTAACGTTACAGTAACAATGTTATTGTTGCCCACCGGCAATTGCTGCGCATTTATATAATCTGCTGTCTCTCTCCAGCGACTTTATGCTGGGTATCACTTCTGGCATTTTATGGTTAACCTGTTCTGCGATGTGTCTTCATTACCTGTTCTATGAGCGAGCAAGTTCTTGTTTCGTTTTCTCCTCCAAATGCTCTCTGAGCAACAAGATGAGGTGCTCATGAATACGTATCCAGGCCTTCCGGCTTTCTTTTATGCCGCTGAGCTCATTTAGAAGCTTTTGAAGCTCTATATGTTGAGTAAGGCCCTGGATCATTTTTTCTGCTCCATGCTCTTCGAGTATGGTCCTGAGTGCTTCGTAAAAGCTTGCCCATGCGTTTTTGTCGTTTATCAAAACGTATCTCCTTTTCAGATTGTTGTGATGAGATCTTATGTCTGAAACTTTAAAATAGTTTAAACTTTCATTGACTTAATCTAATCTCTTTGATCAAGATTGCACATGAAAAACAAGATTGCAAGAAAAAATTGCAATGATATCGATAGTTTAAAAAAATATAACATTTGACATGTACTTGTCCGTGCACAAGATATTACAGTTGGTGTAGCATGCTATGAGCCTAGAAGGGAGAGTGTGTTCAGCAGTTTTTTTGCAGGTAAAAAAGAGCATGCGTTCAATATGTTGTCAGAATAGGCGCCTTTTTATTGCCTGGCCGCTTATATATAAGTAAGAAACACACCGTATATTTTCTACTCTGAATGAGAGCCATTAAAAACGTCTGGGCGACAATCCGACGTTCCACACCGACCGGCACTGCAGTCACTCTTGGTAGTACTCGCGAGTTGCTCGTTGAAGATGTTATGGGAAAACTTCGATATTAATATGAAGAGATCTTGCCAGTCACAAGGTAGGTCTCTAAGGATGGTTTGATATCATGTCAGAAAGACGATGAAATCGGTGATCCGTTTCGATACTCATCGTTTCGGGAAACCTGTTGTTTTTCAAGCATAAGCTTGCCGGCATGAGCATTTTTGTGGGTGCCGTTAAAATATTTTCCAGTTGACTTGGCTGTTATATGACAAGTAATGAGACGACCGTCTCTTTCTTTAAAGCGTAGCGACGGAGAAAGAGACGGTCGCCAGACCGTCGCCCATCACATGGGCGTACAGCGCTCGTGAGAATGGAGATGTCAGAATGACAGCTTTTTCTCACGAGCGGTTCCCACCTGCTTTTCACCCCTTCTTTTGATGTAAAAAGTGTCGCCTCCGGACTCCAATAAGGAGACGGCAGTATGCCTCCCAGTTTCCGACGTTAGTCGGACCAACACCTGCGGGTGTGGAAAAAATACTGGAAACCGAAGGGCCTGTTGTCTGCGGACAATTGACGCCTCAGGGCGCAGTTACAACTGTGCGGCAAAGTCACTCAACAATTCTGACACTCATTCCAGTCAGCATCGAATAATTTCCCCAATAGGGTGGGAGATTGTTTGATGCTGATTGGTACACTACATCACGGAAGGAGAATAAGATGAGCAGCAAACTGCAACATGAAGCGAAAAAACTTGTAGGTAAAAATTATGGGAAAGCGAGCATGACAACAGAAAAGTTAGTAGGAAACATTGAAAGGATTGCAGAATTCATGGGAACACAGGGTTTACAGTCAATTCGACATATCAAAAGTAAGCATGTCGAGAGGTTCTTTTCTTCAATCAGCAAGTTATCCCCCTCGACGAGAGCAAACTATGCCACGGCAATGCGCGAAATAGCGGAAAGCATAGGTAAAAAAAACATAATGCCCCGTACAAATCTTGATATTGGTATAGATCGCGCCGACCGTTACAGCCCAAAACATGGCAACATTGAAAAAATGATGGAGATTCGTAACGTGCTCTATTCAAAAGGTGAATGGAGGGGATTAGCCTACGATCTGCAGCGAGAATTTGGACTCCGAATCAAGGAGAGCCTGCTTTCAAACAAGACTCTAGAAATTAATGGGAAAGAGTTTTTGATCGTAAAAGGTGCAAAGGGCGGGCGACCTCGGAATCTTGAAATTCAAAATCTAGAGCAGGCTGATGTTGTTAAACGTGTCCAGGAGTATATTCGTCAATCTGGAGGAAGCTCCCTGATGCCCCCAGAAAAGACTCTCGCTCAAGGTTATAAAAGTCAGGTTAATGCAATCAGTCGGGCCGGGGGTACTAAAGAGAATGCTGCAAATAGCCATTTGTGGCGGCATGAAAAAGCACGAGAAATGACTGCGAGAGGATCCAAGGATGCAGAAATTGCGCAACATTTGGGACATGGCAGGGAAGGGGTCGTCAGGCACTATAAGTGAATTGAAAGCGGGGCCGAGCAAAAAGCTCGGCCCCGGCTTAGCGAAAAAGATTACGTCGGCACTCTATCCGGCACGAGCCAGGGGGTATTATTACCCCTGGCTTTTTTTGCCGAAATCTTATGAGATTCTTTTAGGCGGTATTGGCTTGCCGAAGCAATCCAAGTCTCTCATTGTTTCAATAATATCAACGCAGCATTTCATGTCTGCAGAAATATCCTTATTCCCGGCTTTAACATTTTTGAGCTTCTTTGCATTTCGCATTAAATCTTGCACTTCGGGTTCGTAGCCGTACCCGAGTTTTAAAACTTCTTTGCCCAATGTTACCAAGGCCAGATACGATTTGACACGATCAGCAGGTCCCTCCTTTACTGCATTTTCTACGATTGTTTGTGCGCAATCCAAAATTTCTCGTAATTCCATAGTGTTGCTCCTCTCTTGCTAATTTATTTGAGCCGATGTGCTCTTTAAAGAAATAACGCAGGATGCAAGAAATTGTGTCCATTGTGTGCTGTCGCCGAGGATCCCGTTTCATTTTTTTGAAGGGAAATGTTGCCTACTTTCATATTCATATCTTGTTAACTACGTTTTATGGGAGGCATTATGGATACTTTTGAAAAGGAAAGAAAAAATGGCAATTACAAGAAAACTTTACTGAAAGATGAGAAGAAGGCGGAGCGACGTGAACTAATACAGCAGTGCGCAGAAAAGATGATGAGCAATAAAAAGCGGGAAATAAGGGAGCTGGAGTTCTATCTGGATAACAATCTTCTAGATAGAGAAGTCGAAGAATTAATGGAACTCGGCTTCTCTCGATCCGATGCATTGCGATCATCAAGCAGGAATTACATGCGAGGCACGTTTCACGAGCTTGAAGATTCCTGGTGGCTTTTGCGGTAGGTATACGAAGCGGAACGTCATTAAAACTTTAGTTTATTAGGAGTTGGGTAATTATGCCGTAATATTGGTAGTGGGGCAGTTTGAACTTTGCCCCATGCTGATTCCTGGAAAGAAGGTTTGGAAAAAGCTTGATAATTTCGTTAATGTGTATAATATATGGCTATTAATTGCTGCCGTTGTTCACGCAGGCGGGTACTTGCTCTAATAATACAAGACCATAAGTCGCCTATTCAGCGGGGCTCGGAAAGGGATAACAAAATGGCAATACTGATTGATGGAAAGTCCATCGCAGCTACAATTAGAGGCGAAATTGCTTCAGAAGTAGATCACCTGATAGCACGCGGAATTAAACCCGGCTTAGCAGTAATTCTGGTTGGAGACAACACGGCAAGCAAGGTTTACATAAAGATGAAAGAAAAGGCCTGCAAGGAAGTGGGAATTTTCTCAGATGAATACAAGCTTCCTGCCAATACAACGGAAGATGAACTGCTGACCTTGATTATAAGGCTGAATAGCGACATTCGGATACATGGCATCCTGGTGCAACTCCCTCTTCCAACTCATATCGATGAAGCGAAAATCCTGGAAGCAATTTCGCCTAGCAAGGACGTAGACGGCTTTCATCCATATAACACAGGACGCCTGGTCATGGGAAAGGCACTCTTTTATCCCTGCACGCCTTACGGAATTATGATTATGCTGAAAGAATCTGGAATAGAGATTGCCGGCAAAGAAGTGGTCGTTGTCGGTCGTTCTAATATTGTTGGTAAACCGGTTGCATTCATGTGCCTCCATGCAAATGCTACGGTAACCCTTTGCCACTCTAAAACCCGTAATCTGGCGGAAAAGGTAAAAATGGCAGACATCCTAATTGTGGCAGTTGGCCGGCCGGAAATGATTAAAGGAGCCTGGATAAAAGAAGGAGCAGTCGTAATTGATGTGGGAGTCAATCGCATCGATGACAATAAACTGGTCGGTGACGTGGAATTTGAAATTGCCTCTCAGAGAGCCTCCCATATAACTCCAGTTCCTGGCGGTGTCGGCCCCATGACGATTACCATGCTACTCTCCAATACACTACTATCCGCAAAGGTGACCGCTCAATAGTGATCCGCTTTGCCGTAAGTGACAGCTTTTAGGAGTATTTATGTAGCTGGAATTGAGTGATACGCGACCAAAGGCACTGACCGACTGATTTTTAGGGAATCAACAGGAGTAATACTGTCGAATATGAAAGGAAATATGTATGCGCAAAATTGCAGTTATCGGTGGTGATGGTACAGGACCTGAAGTTGTTCGCGAAGGGTTAAAGGTTCTAGATGCAGTAAATAAAAAATTTGGCATAAAAATGAATTATACCCATTTCGATTTCGGTGGTGAAAAATATCTTAAAACCGGTGAAGTGCTGTCGGAGACGGATATAAATGAGCTCAAGAAGTTTGATGCTATATATCTGGGAGCCATTGGTCATCCAGATGTCAAACCCGGCATTCTGGAAAAAGGGATATTGCTCAGGCTCAGGTTCGAGTTGGATCAGTATATAAACCTGCGACCTATTAAACTGTACCCAAATGTAGAAACTCCATTAAAAGATAAAAAACCGGAGGACATAGATTTTGTCGTTGTGCGGGAAAACACGGAGGGCTTATATGTTGGCGCCGGAGGTTATTTGAAGAAGGGGACTGAAGATGAAGTCGCAATCCAAACTTCTATAAACTCCCGTAAGGGTGTTGAGCGGTGTATCCGCTATGCATTTGAATATGCGCGAAAGCGAAACAAGAAAAGAACCATTACATTATGCGGAAAGACGAACGTGCTAACATTTGCGTTTGACCTCTGGGAGCGGGTGTTTCATGAAGTGGGTGAAAAGGATTACCCAGATATCAAGCGTGAATACGCACACGTCGATGCCACTAACGTGTTGATGGTCGAGAATCCTGAGTGGTTTGACGTCATTGTTACTGACAATATGTTCGGCGATATCATAACTGATCTGGGGGCGATGGTTCAAGGGGGTATGGGCGTCGCTGCCGGTGGCAATATAAACCCATACGGAGTCTCAATGTTTGAACCTATTGGTGGCAGTGCTCCTAAGCATACGGGTAAAAATGTGATTAATCCTATAGCGGCAATTGGTGCGGCCATGATGATGCTGGAAACTTTTGGGGAGTTAAAAGCTGCCGAGGTAGTTGAAGCTGCTATTGTCGAAACCATGCAGCAGATGAAAAGCATGGCAGCTGGCAAAATGGGTTATACAACTACTGAGATAGGCGATATGGTTGCAAAAGCAGTGAGCTAATTGAAAGCCGAGTAACTTCGGGCTTAACGAACTCAGGAATGAAAGACAATATATGGAAAGTAGTCGAGATTCCAGTCATCCCGACTGGAATCTCACAGGGGCTTATGGTCTGTAGGTTACCATGTAGACCATTTTTTTTAAGGAGGCATTGCGCTCTGACTTGTTTTCGGCCCCAGTCTCCTTTTTGTCACGAGATCGGCTGTTCGCAATTCAGTGACACGCAGGCAAATCTGTTTTCCGGGTGATAGCCATGAGGTTTGTGTGGGGCCGTGAGTCTTACCTCAGACCTCAGTTGCGACGAGTGGTAACAGCTGGTTGTTGACAATACATCAATCATGTCAGAAATGCGTGACCTCCTTCTTCGGCAACGTCAAGTCAACCTGGTCAGGGACGACAGCTACCGCCGCAAAGAAAAGTTCCTTATGACTACGTATCGACAGTCTATGCGGTAACCTGAAAGATGAAATGATTATTTAGTTTATGCTGGCACATCTTTGTGTCTTCACCTTCTCAGCAGTTATGCTCTAACGGCTTTTCCTCAATTAAGGCATTTTTATAATGCTTCCTCCGTAAGGCTTGATTTATAGCCATATATATCATAGTTAAAAAATGTTTAAAATAAGCACATCCACCCTTATGTGGTATTGATAAACATAGTAAAAACATATACTTAGAAATAAGTAGCCATATATTATAAATAAATGTTGACAAGCGAGCAAAGAGTCGTATTATGGAAACATGCACAGTGTGGATAGGTCAGCATTTAGATGGCAATAATTGATAGGCTTGGCTGTAAGAAATCAGTTTGTGTACTCTGATTTGGCGGGAAGTGAACTCAATCTTGCGAGTAGATTGTTCTGGAGATCATTGAATTGCCTGAAATTTAGTATTTATTCTGTTCTTGGATTTATTGTCGAGTACAAAGCGGAGTTAGGTTATGAGAAATCTCTTTGTGGATCGGATTAAAAATACTTTTAATTTTGTAGATCATAAAAACAAGGAAATGGTGACCGGTTCAGAAGAGGTCTTGGGACGCATTTATGTCTCCCTTCAAGCACATCTTGAGGGAGTGAATCCGTACCCTATTGAAACAATAATAAATTCAATAGTAAGCGAGATTGAAAACTTGCAGTATTTTAAGACACTAAGTGAGTAGTGGGCAAAGATTGGTTCTCTTGGTAATGTAAAAGTCATTGTTTAATAGTGCCTTTGCTAGTTTCTAGTGACCGATGTGTTGATATAATATAATTAAATAACCAAATATTATATTAATTAGTGGTGAAGCTGATGTTGCAGCTAGAGATTGAAATGGATACTAATAGGTGATTTATGTTCCTCGCAACTTCAAACAATAAATTGACTTCTCAAATAGTTACTCAGGTACGTCATGCTATCCTGAGCGGCAAACTGCTGCCCGGTCAGAGACTTCCTGCAGAGAAAGATCTGCTTCTACAGTTCGGGGTAAGCAAGCATACTTTGCGAGAAGCATTACGGGCACTAGAGTCCATGGGTTTTATTGAGATTCGTCAAGGGGCAGGTGGCGGGCCAGTTGTCAATGAAATCGACATGAAAAACACTCGGGACATGATCGCTAGTTTTTTATTCTTCAAAAAAGTTTCTGTCCGGGACCTCTGTGATGTACGGAAGATTTTCGAGCCGTATATTGCAAAGTTAGCCGTCGAGCGATTCAATTCTAACGATATTGAGATGATGAAATCTTTGCACGATATCTATAAAAAAAATCTGATTCGGAAAAAGCCTGGCATCAAAGAAGAGGTTGCCTTCCATACAAAACTCGCTAATGCAAGCGGTAACCCAGTGATTGTCCTAATCCTCGACTTTGTGAACAGTTTGCTGACCGACATCAAGGGGCACCTCAAGCCGGGGCCGAATTTTTCAGAAAAAGTGGTGACAGCTCATCAAGCAATTTTGGATGCTATCATGTCTCGCGATGGACAGGCTGCTGCGGAATGTATGTACAGACATGCTTGCGAAGTTGAAGAGGATTTGATGGAGCTGCTAGCTCATAAATCTCCTGATAGTTAGTGCAGACAATAAATACCATTCTAAGAAGGAGGCAGAAAGTCATGAACAGTCGGCCATTTCGAGTTCCATCTACAATTCATTTCGGTATCAATGCCGTCAATGAGGCCGGTACTGAGGCGAGATATCTCGGCGCACAAAAAGCTCTTCTGATAACCGACAAGGTTTTGGCATCTACCGGGACCATAGACCCTGTTATTAATTCTCTCAAGGAGGCTGGGATCCACACCGTGATTTATGATGGGGTCAATTCGGAGCCGACGACTATCCATGTTCAGGAAGGATTAGACCTTTTCCTGAAGAGTAATTGTGACATCCTGGTAGCCTGCGGCGGCGGTAGCCCTGTTGATGTAGCGAAAGCTGTAAGGATATTGGTGACCAATAAAGGCGAGGTAGAGGACTATATGGGATTCAATAAAATTAAAAATCCCGGCGTCCCGCTTATCGCGATACCCACAACAGCTGGGACCGGCAGTGAAGCCACTATGGTTACCATTATTACTGAGACCTCCCGAGACGTTAAAATGCTTATTGGAAGTCCTTTTCTCTTACCCACGGTTGCGCTGGTTGACCCTATGCTTACTTTGAAAATGCCTCGTGGTTTGACAGCAGCAACCGGACTTGACGCCTTAACTCATGCAATAGAGGCGTATGTGTCGGTAAAGGCCCAACCAATGACAGACATTATAGCAATCTCAGCAATAAGAAGAATTAGCAAATTTCTGCCCCAAGCTTGGGCTAATCCAGAGAATCTGACTGCAAGATCGGAAACCATGCTGGGTGCTCTTCAGGCGGGAATTGCCTTTTCTAATTCTTCCGTGGGCCTTGTGCATGGTATGTCGCGGCCCATTGGTGCCAATTTTCATGTCCCTCATGGAGTGTCCAACGCTGCTCTTCTTGGTGTTGTCATGGAATTTTCACTTTTGGGTGCACCTGATCGTTACGCTGATGTTGCTGAAGCACTAGGTATCAACCTGAAAGGTCTGACTCAAATGGAGGCAGCACAGGCAGGTTCTGAAACTGTTACGAAAATGATTCAAATGCTTGAAATTCCATCTTTGTCTCAGTTGGGCATAAGTCGTGAAAAACTTGATAGTGTTGTTTCCAAGATGGCAGATGATGCTATTGAAAGTGGTAGCCCTGCAAATAATCCACGTAAAGCTACGAAAGAAGAAATAGTCAAACTTTATTACTCCGCATTATGAATCTTTGTTTGAAAAGAAAATCTGCGGAAATAAAAAAACAGAAAGGAAATTTTATGGAGACACTAGCAAAGAAGCCAAAAGTCAATCAACTAAAGGAAGTCAAGCAGCTGAGGTTTTGTATCAACAATGAATGGCGCGTATCGAAAAGTGAGAAATACATGCCCATTTATAACCCGAGCAAGGGAGAGATTATTGCGGAGACTCCCTGCTGTACGGTGGATGAGGTGAATGAGGCGGTTGCCGCCGCGAAAGCTGCTTTTCCCGACTGGGCCGCGAAGCCAGTTTCCGTTCGAACCCAGGTCCTGTTCAGATTCAAGGCGCTTGTTGAGCAACATCTTGATGAACTTTCAGAATTAATGGCAACGGAAATGGGCAAGTGCCTGAGTGAAGCAAGAGGGGATGTCCTCAAAGCAGTTGAGGGCACTGAGATCGCCTGTGCTGCTCCTGCACTAATGATGGGCGATGCTCTCATGCAAGTATCCAAGGGGCATGACACCGTAATGTATAGGGAACCCCTCGGTGTGTTTGCCGGAATTGCACCGTACAATTTCCCGGCAATGATTCCTTTTGGGTGGATGATCCCCCTTTGTATTGCGACAGGAAACACAATGGTGTTGAAGGCGGCAAGTCTTGTGCCTCAAACAGCCATGAGACTTCTCGAAATACTTATAGAAGCGGGATTGCCAAAAGGTGTGGTCAATCTTGTTACTTGCAGCCGTAAGGAAGCAGAAATAGTTCTCAAACATCCAGATGTCAGAGGGATATCTTATGTTGGCTCGACCAGTGTGGGGCTACATATATATTCAACTGCCGCAGCAAGTGGCAAGAGAGTGCAGGCACTCACAGAGGCGAAAAATCATGCCCTAGTACTGAGGGATGCTCCGCTTGAAAGGACCGCCCGAGGGATCATCAACTCCTCATTCGGATGTGCTGGTCAGCGATGCATGGCACTTCCGGTCATCGTCGTAGAAGATGCTGTCGCTGATGAACTCATATCCTACCTGGTAGAGTTTGCTAAGGAACTGGTGGTGGGCCCTGCATATGAGGCGGAATCTCAACTTGGTCCCCTTGTTTCGGAGGGTCAAAAGAAATTTGTAATCGACTGTATTAATAAAGGTGTTGAAGAGGGTGCCAAGCTCGTCTTGGACGGTAGAGATATCGTTGTTGAGGGATACGAGGGAGGTTATTTTGTAGGACCCACTATTTTTGACCATGTGATGCCTGGCATGTCTTCAGGCGATAACGAGATATTTGGACCGGTAATCAGTATTAAGCGTGTAAATAATTTTGAAGAAGGAATGGAACTAATGAACGCGAACGAGTTCGCAAATGGTTCAGCCATCTATACAAATAACGGTTATTACGCGCGAGAGTTTGTCCGGAGAACCGACGGCGGGATGGTCGGTGTGAACGTTGGTATCCCCGTTCCGATTGGATACTTCCCGTTCTCGGGACATAAGCAATCTTTCTTTGGCGATCTTCACTGCCTTGGGAAAGATGGAGTTGCGTTCTTTACAGAAGCAAAATGTGTGACATCTAGATGGTTCGGTGAAGAAGATCTAAAGGCAACAAAGATCAGCACTTGGGAAGGTACGTTGACTAAAGAGTAATTAGCAGCAAGCTTTTGAGCCTCTTTCAAGAGGAAGGGCAGATCCTGTCGCTGAGATTTTAAAGCACTTGGATATTAATATTATCTGTCCAATCTGCAACCAGAAAAAGGAGGGTTCTATGAATGGCCGAGACAGTCCGTGAGTGGGGAAAATAAGCGTTCGGATTAGAATTTTAAATATGTTTCGTGCCGAAAACTAACTAAGGAGGCAATACAATGGGCGTTTGGGATATTGGGAAGGATTTCTTGTGTCCGGCGGTTAATTATATTGGAACAGGGACAGTCAAAGTAACAGGCGAAAGAGTCAAAATCCTTGGTGGGACCAAGGCTCTCATAGTATGTGACCCATTTCTTGCAAAGTTGGCAGGTGGCCCGGTTGAAAAGGTTGTTGCTTCTCTAAAAGAGTCTGGAATCGACTATGCAATCTTCGCTGATGTTCATCCCAATCCGAGAGATACGGATGTCGCAGCTGGTTTTGATGCCTATAAGAAAGCAAATGCTGATATTCTCGTCTCCGTAGGTGGTGGAAGTGCCCACGACTGCGCGAAGGGAATAGGGATTGCCGCTACTCATCCTGGCAAGCTTATTGATTATGCCGGTATCGAGGAGTTGACAAATGCTACTATTCCTTTGGTAGCTGTTAACACCACCGCTGGGACAGGCAGCGAGGTTACTCGCCATTGCGTTATTACCGATACATCAACCAAGATCAAGTTTGTTATCGTGAGTTGGAGGAATCTGCCGCTTGTTTCCATCAACGATCCTGAACTACATCTTATGAAGCCTCCCGGACTGACTGCGGCAACTGGAATGGATGCTTTAACACATGCCGTCGAATGTTATGTCACCCTGGCTGCAAATCCCACAACCGATGCTGTTGCAGCTGGGGCCATAAAGCTTATTTCCAATAATCTGCGCAGGGCAGTGTCCTACGGACAAGATATCGAAGCAAGGACAAATATGGCCCATGCGTCAGTTCTTGCAGGAATGGCATTCAACAATGCTGGTCTTGGCTATGTACACGCCATGGCACACCAACTCGGCGGCCTACTTGATATGGCTCACGGTGTTGCCAATGCCATATTGTTGCCCCATGTGGAGCGCTGGAACCTTCCTTGCAATCTCAAAAAGTTTGGTGAAATAGCCGAAATGATGGGAGAGAACATCCAGGGTCTGTCTCCTTCTGCTGCTGCTAACAAGGCGATAGATGCAATTGTACAGCTTTCTGAGGATGTGGGTATTCCTTCCGGCCTGAGACAGCTTGGCGTTAAGGACGAAGACCTGGCTCCGATGGCAAAACAGGCCATGCTGGACGGAAATGCTGGGTGCAATCCGAGGGTCGGCACGGAAAAAGATCTGTTGCAAATTTTCCAGGCAGCTATGTAACTGTCCAGCTGTTAATGACAAGAGGGTATCCGGTTTGGGCCGGGTACCCTTGAGTTAACAGGGGCAACACAAATGATGTCTCAAAAAATTTTTGTGAAGAACTTATAAATTTGACGCAGTAGAGTCTATGGGGTGACACATGAACAGTGAGGGGAAGGGAAAGGTTCTGAGGATTTTTCTCAATGAGAATACACGTCATGGAAATACTCTCCTATATGAGGCAATTGTGAAAAGTGCCTTTGACAATGGGTTGGCTGGCTCCATGGTTTTCAGGGGTGTAGAAGGGTTCGGTTTCTGTTGTCCTTCATGTAGAACTAGAAGCGAGGGCATGACCATTTCTTCATGTCAGCCCATGGTAATCGAGTTCATTGATACCGAAGCAAAATTGAATGAGCTGATTCCTGTTTTGAAAGGAATGATGAAAACCGGGGCCATCATAATGCAGGATGCGGATATTATATTGAACAGTTTCGAGTAACGAATAAGATTTTATCCGCAGAAGCATACTTTGATTAGTTCAGATTCTAGGAGGTTGGCATGGAACCATGGAGCCTTAACACACTATTACTTCTTTTTGGGTGCGGAATATTTGGAGCATGTCTGGGCGCATTGTGGTCATTTATCCTATGTGGGTTTCTTACTCTCGCTGGATGTCTTATCATCGCAGCTGGAGGTTCGGACTTTATGCTCTTGCAGGTAGGTTTGGGTCCGATTTGGGGTCCACATGTAGGTGGTTTTGCATCTGGTGTAATTGCAGCAACTTATGCCGCTGGTGTGAAAAAAAATCACCCTACAGGACATGCCAAGGACATTCTTTCACCGCTAGTAGATACTTCTTGGGATGTCCTGGTAGTTGGTGGGGTTTTCGCTTTGGTTGGTCATGCGTTGGCGCAATATCTCCCCAAAATACCAATAATCAACCAGTTTGATGCACTAGCACTTTCAATATTTATAAATTTTGTTATTGCAAGATTGCTCTTTTTGAAGGAAATGCCCTGGGGAAATATGGATTCAATACGCAAGTTCGGATATCTTGGGACCGATAACTACACAATTTCTTGGGTTGGTTGGCAGTCTCCGCCTTCGAGGTTATTTGTTGTTGGACTTAGCATGGGTCTTATGTCTGGTGGACTTGCTATGGGTTTTCAGAATCTTTTGACTCCTCTGGTGGAAAAAGGCACAGTATCGGCGACTGCTGCGTTTGTGGCGCCGCTTATTATGGGATGGGCCTTCGCGGCTATCACCTTAATGATCCTTAACTTTGCGACTGGATCGATTCAGAAAGCTCCTGTTACCCATGCCATAGCTTATTGCGCTGCATTGGCTTTCTTGTTCACAGGTTCACTGGTCGTTGCAGGGATTGCTGGAATACTTTCGGCTTTCCTTCAAGAGCTGAGTGCTCGAATGTTTTATAATCATGGTAACAACCATTTCGATCCGCCGGCCGTTACAGTTATGTTTGGCAGTTTCATTTTAGCTATCATGTTTAAGCCAGAATTTATGAACTTGGGAGCATTTTTTAAGTAGTAATATTGTCTGCCTCGACATCTTAGTGTTGCAATATTTGAGCTGAACTAGAGAATGTTGAATTTGAAATAATTTCAAAACCCTCATGATATTTGTCAGTGAGGGTTTTGACGTGGAAACTTCACCTGGGGAAAGTAGCGATGGGTCTGTAACAAGTCTTGAGTAGTAAATGCTGGTAAATAGTCTTCTTGACAGAAGATAATAAAAACCGCCTTTTGATACAATCTTCAATAGACTCTGCCTGGGAATAAGGTGTTTTGGATCAGGTTCTTTTTTAGGATATGCAAATAATCAACAGTAATGTCTTTCCGGGTTCGGTAAAAACAATGGGCAGGGGTAGTCGCACGAGTACTTCTCTGATTTAACTTCAGGTAAAGTTAAATCTGTGCCTCGACCAACTGAGACTCAGAATAGCCAGGAGAAAGTTTTAGTAAATTGAAACAGAAGAAAGTAGTCGAGAAATATAACAAATATTTTAAGGTGACGAATATAACTATATAGTAATTGTATATATAAATATGTTGGTCGGTAAATAATCTGATATTCTCGTCAGCAATTATTGCACAGATTTAAACTTTGGTTTTATTGGTGTTGGCCTTGAACCGACGAAAATATGTGTTCTTGCGAACAGCAGAGCGAAGTGCTTAGGCCGCGCATCTATCCCGGAGAATCTTGACGTTGGAATCATCGTCAAGATTTCAGGTTATTTGGAGTTCATACCAACCAGTCTTTCCGCTTTGCAGCCTTACTGCGGATTATGCGATCTAAAGGTGATTCTGAAAGAGGCGCCAACAGCGTTCTCTACCTCAATTTCTCCTTGCAATTGCTTAACCAGTAGAGTCACTAGCTGTAATCCGAGGCTTTCGGTATTCCTGAAATCAAGGCCAGGTGGTATGCCAACCCCAGTATCCGAGACTGTCAAAATTAGCCGGCCGTTTTCTTCGGAGCAGCAGCGGACTGCAATTTCACCATGCCGTCCATCGGGAAAGGCGTGTTTTAATGAGTTTGAAAATAGCTCATTGACGATAAGTCCGCAGGGAATCGCTTCAACAATACCGACAGTAACCTTGTCAGACTCAACGATATAGGAAATCCGCTCAAAAGTCGTGACGTAGGATCTGAACAGATACCCTGTCAGATTTTCCAGATAGTCATCCAAATCAACATGGACAAAATCATGTGATTGAGTAAGCTTTTCATGGATGAGGCCCATTGACCAGATCCTGTCTTGGCTCTTCTGGAAAAACTTCCGAATCTGTTCATTTTTAATAAAATCCGACTGGAGGCCGAGCAGGTCGGAGATGACCTGCAGGTTGTTTCTCACCCGATGGTGGACCTCTTGCAGAAGAAGATTCTTTTCCCTAAGTGATGCTTGAAGCTGCTGCTCAGCTTTTATTCGCGCGCTAGTATCTTGGGCAAAGAAGACTTGAAATTCCTGCCCTGCATGTTTCAGGTAATTGATTGTAATTTCAACAGGATATTCCGTCCCGTCTTTGTGGCGGTAAGTTGAGACTAATTGGTTGAAATAGTCTTTGAGCCCTCTTTCGTTTAGTTCTTGATAGGCCTTGGGGGTGAAAATGGAATCAAAGTCTGTGATGCTCATGGTGTAGAGTTCATCTGGTGAATAACCGAGCATAGCGGCGCCACACTCATTGACATACTTGATCTGCCTGTCAGCTCCGACATGAAAAATACCGATGGCAACCTTATCGATACAATACTGATTCAGATACAAGGAATCAACTGCCAATACACGTTTGTCGTTAGAACTCCTGCTTTGATCGCTCTTTCTTGCCAAATTAACAGTACGATGGTCTGTCAAGCGTTCGTGCTGTTGAAGTTGCTCCCGCAGTTCTGCGTTGAATTGCCTCAGGCGTTTGCTCAATCCAAGGTGATGGATCATTTTCCCCAAACGGCTCAAAAATGTCATAATTCCTTCTAGCTGGAACGCAAAGGTCATTGGCATGCATGGAAGTTGTTGCTTTTCGTTATTGATTTCAAGCCAATTGAGAATAGGGACCACTGATTGGCAAATATAAGCAAATAAAAGGGAACTATCCCCCCGCAAAGCGGGGGGATAGTTCTAAACATTTACTGTAAAGTTACCAGTAAGATCATTTTGTTGGTTAAGCTTACAGGTCTGTGTAGTTGTTTTCCTGCCTTAAATCTACTGGTAGTCGCCAGTCGACTTGTGATCCAGAAAAACACCTATATCATGGTCGGCATATGAAAATCCGTACCTGAACGGATACCTGTTGGCCACCGTGTCGTGATGGTCTTTAGCTTCGTATAAAAGTTGATTCCCTCCGTACCATGCATATGCACATCGCCGAACAAGGATCGCTTCCAACCACCGAAGCTATGGTAAGCCATAGGGACTGGGATCGGAACATTTACTCCAACCATGCCCGCTTGAACTTGGGAGCTAAAAGCTCGTGCGGTATCTCCGTCCCTCGTAAAAATGGAAGCTCCGTTTCCATACTCATGATCATTAATCATTTTGAGTGCTGTTTTAAAATCTGGAACACGGACTACGGCGAGCACCGGTCCGAAAATCTCTTCTTTGTAAATCCGCATCTCGGTGGTTACGTTGTCAAAAAGGCACCCCGCGAGATAACTCCCATGTTCTGCTCCTTTGAAATTCGGAGCCCTGCCGTCTACAACGAGCGTTGCACCTTCCGCAACGCCAAGATTTACATAGTTTTTTACTTTTTCTCGATGTTCGATGCTGATTAGTGGGCCCATTTCCACTTTAGGATCGGTGGAAGGGCCAACCCTTAGTTCGCGGACAATGGGTGCAAGCCGTTCTACCAGTGCAACAGCAGTATTTTCCCCAACTGGAACAGCTACGGAAATTGCCATACAACGTTCTCCCGCAGCACCATAAGCTGCCCCGATGAGGGCATTTACAGCCTGATCGAGGTCAGCATCAGGCATGATAACCATGTGGTTTTTTGCTCCTCCTAGGGCTTGCGCACGTTTGCCATTTGCCGTAGCGGTTTTGTAAATATACTCCGCGACCGGAGTGGAGCCGACAAAACTGACTGCGGCAATTTCGGGATGAGTGAGCAATGTGTTGACGGCATCCTTGTCGCCATTTACAACGTTGAACACGCCATCAGGTAGCCCGGCATCTTTCATCAACTCGGCAAGGCGGAGTGCGGTGGAAGGCACCTTTTCTGAGGGCTTCAGAACAAATGTGTTGCCGCAGATGATTGATAGCGGAAACATCCACATTGGAACCATTGCCGGAAAATTAAAGGGGGTGATGCCTGCACATACGCCAAGAGGTTGGCGGATGGAGTGGCTATCAACATTAGTGCCGACATTTTCAGAAAAATGACCCTTTAAAAGATGGGGAGCTCCACAGGCAAATTCTGCCACCTCCATTCCTCGAATTACATCGCCTCTAGCATCGTCAAGGACCTTGCCATGTTCAACTGAAATCAATTGGGCCAATTCGTCCAGGTTTTTATTCAGCAAGTCAATGAATCGGAACAGTATACGTGCCCTGCGCAGTGGTGGGGTGTCTCTCCAGGCAGGGAAAGCCTTGGCTGCCGCAGAAATGGCTAGAGCCGTCTCATCCGGGGTGGCAAGGGGTACTTTAGCGATAATATCTCCCGTCGCAGGATTAATTACTTCCCTAAACCTTCCACTGTTTCCTTTGACGCATTGACCATTGATAAAATGATGCAAAATTTTCGTCATGTTTTTTCTCCTTTATTATTCTAGTTCTGTTTTTGAAACCTCACTTGGTTAGCGAACTGTTTGTGCGGGGGTAGTTGCCGATGGAGTTGATTAAAAAAGTGGCGCTACAAAAGACATTTTCAAGATAAAACAATCACGGGACCATTGTCAATAAATATTATA
>JAMPIU010000135.1 GCA_023667845.1 Dehalobacter sp.
AATGGATTTGAAAATTCGGGTATAACAACCACCGATCGGTTATCTGACAGGCGATTTTATATACCTTCCGTGTGGCCGGGCAGTACCTGTCAGGACGTGATATCGACTGATTCTTAATAGCTGCTTTCTCAATCCACGGCCATAGGCTTTGCACAGAAAGTGTCTTTTGCACTTAAAGTCTGGTGTCTGCACATAAAGTCAAGAGGTTAGGCGATTAGAATTGGTAAAATATTACTAATAAGTGTAAAAGGTCTGGTGTTAACTGGCTAAAAAAGGATAACAGTTAACCAAATCATAAGTTTGACGCCAGTTAAAATAAATAATAGGTTCTCAAATATGTATGTTGAGATATATGGTTCAGCATTTAAAACCGATTATCCCTGAAGGTACTAAAATATTGATTTTAGGTTCTTATCCCCATCCTAATGGTGAATCTTTAAAGTTAGGGCACTATTATGCGGATATTGATCATAATGACTTTTGGAGTCTAATCGGTACAATATATGACGATGAAGAAATCATTAGAATTTTAAGGTCTCTTTTAGAAAAGCCTAAAACAAAAAGAAGCCCTGATGAGTTTGGTATTTTAGAGGCTCAACTTGTCAAACATAAATTAGGGGTTGCTGATGTTTGCTTTGATTCAGAATGTTTAAAGGTTAATAAGGAAATTGTTGAAAAATTAAAAATGGATAGTTTAAACTTGGTTTGCTTTAATGGACGAGAAGCTGAGGATTATTTTAGAAAATTTAAATTAAAATTTAAGAATACAGAGCGCCTACCGAATTCCAGTATGGCATTTCCATTAGGGTTTAAATGTAAATATATATGTTGGAGTACCCTATTACAAAAATCTAATGTTAACCATGATAAGGTTGTGTAAGGCAAATCTTATATTGGAACCGGTTATTATTGGATATCATGGGTGAGTTGGAGAGGAAAAACAAAGAGTTGGTAGAGGAAGTCGAAAAACTCAAGCGGGAAATCAAGTCGCTTAAGTCTCGAAGAAAATATGGTGTAGTTTGGGAAGAGGAGAAAGAGCCGGAAAAAATTGTTTTAGAATGCAAAGAAAAACTCCCCATACTTGATGACATTAAAGAAAAAGAAATTATCAATGATACAGATCAACCTATTAATATTCTGATAGAAGGAGACAACTATCATGCCCTTTCTGTATTAAATTATACTCATCGGGGCATTGTTGATATCATCTATATCGACCCGCCTTTTAACGTAGGCAAAAAAACTTGGAAATATAATAATAACTATGTAGATAAAGAAGACAACTATAAGCATAGTAAATGGTTAAACTTCATAAAAAACAGGCTTGTTTTAGCCAAAAATTTATTGAAAGACGATGGTTGTTTAATCTGCGCGATTGATGAGAACGAATTAAACACATTAGGACTACTTCTTGAACAAATATTCCCGACCTTTTCGATTGAATGTATCGTCGTTGTTCACAACCCAAGAGGTATACAGGGCGATAATTTTGCCTATTGCCATGAATATGCATATTTCGTCCATCCCAAAGGAAAATACATCGGTAGAAAAACGAGGGAAGTGGAAGATCAAGAATATGAACCGCTAAAAAAATGGGGCGGATCGTCAGATAGAAGCCCAGGTGGCAATGTATTTTATCCTATTTTCTTTAAAGATGGGCAGATAGTCAAAATAGGTACTACACCTCCGGACGATTTTCACCCAGATAAACCTGTTACAATTTTAGAGGATGGAACAATCGAGATATGGCCTATTGATGAGAACGGTGAAGGGAAATGGCGATATGCAAACGAGTCCTTACCTGATAAGGTTGATTCGATTAGACTCGCAAAAGTTGGCGGTGTATTCCAGGTCCAATTATTAAAAAGCGAAGATAGACTAAAAACTGTGTGGACTGATACAAAATACGATGCTAATGCTTATGGGACACAATTACTCAAACAGATACTTGGTCCTGACGCAGATTTCCCTTATCCAAAATCCCTGTATACAGTAAAGGATTGTATTGAAATTGTATGTGAGGATAAACCCAATGCAATAATATTAGATTATTTTGCAGGTTCGGGTACAACTGGCCATGCAGTCATGGAACTTAATAAAACAGATGGCGGTAAAAGGACCTTCATTCTATGTACTAATAACGAAGGTAATATTTGCGAGGATACCTGTTATCCAAGAATAAGAAATGTTATTAATGGATACGAATATGTTGGCGAGAAAAAAGATATTGTTTTTGAAGAGAAGCTGACATATAGAGTTATAAAAAATTGTAAAAAGCTTATGGAAGAAGTTAATTCTAGCGTATCCAAACTTGATAATGATTATGATTCGTACAAATATAAAGTTGAAGTTAATAAAACAAATGATAGCAAACTCAGAGTTTATGGTGTAAAAAATGTTCAAAGTAGGGTTGATGGTCTTGGTGGTAACTTAAAATATTATAGAACGAAGCTAATTGATATTGATAATATCTCAAACGTCTCCGATGATCAAAAAATTACTCTTACACATGAAGCGGGAGAGATGATTGCGTTAAGGGAAAACACATTTGATGAAGTGGAGAAAAACGAATGGTGGCAGATATTTAAGGATAATAATCGGTATACGGCGATTTATTTTAAAGAAGACAAGTCAAAATTACTTGAATTGGTCAAACTATTATCTGGTTATGGCAAGCCAGTCGCATTGTATGTTTTCAGCTGGGGTAAAAACGAGTATAAAAACGAATTCCTTGACTATCCCAATATTCGTGTTGAGGATATTCCAGAACCAATTATTGAGGTATATAAAGAAATAAATCGGTTGGTGTGAGTAAGATGTCCGTCTTCCATTTAAAACCATTCCAAGAAAATGCGATTTCCGATTTGAGAGCACAATTTTTGAACTTATGGAAAACGGGAAATAGAAGACTACCTTTAATTTTTAAATCGCCAACAGGTAGCGGAAAAACCGTAATGATAGCTGAGCTATTAAAAACTTTAAGTAATGATCCACAGTTTAACGTTGACAATGCTTACTTGTGGTTTAGTTTCAGTGAAGACTCGTATCTTCAAAGCAAAAAGAAATTGGCAGATTATTATGGTGGCGCAAACGAATTAGACCTGTTAGACCTTAACGATTTTAGTCGTGAAAAACTAGAAAATAACAACATCTTTTTTATTAACTGGCAAAAAATTAAAACATCGACCAAAGAGGGTAGAAAACTACGTACCCCATCAGAGTATACCTCGGGAGATTATGGGGTATTTGACGAATTTATTAAAAAAACTCAAAGCGATAACAGAGAACTAGTTTTAATAATTGATGAGGCCCATCGTGATTCAGATACGGAACTTGCAGAAGATCTTGTTAATCTAATCGACCCTAGAATAATTTTAAAAATCACTGCAACACCTAAGACAATACCTTCAGCGTCGGATGTTAATCATAAAAGAGCTGGGTTTGTAGAGGTAGACCGGGAGGATGTGGTTGAAGCCGGGTTGATTAAAGAAAAAATTGTTACGCAAACAAGAGAAGACCTTGAAAGGTTGGCAAAAAAAGAGTATGACCAAGATAAAATTCTGTTAGAATTAGCATATAATAAGAGGCTGGAGTTACAAAAAGCCTATGCTAACCTTTCGAAAAATATCAATCCTTTAGTAATTATACAATTACCTAATGATGATCAAGCAAGAGCCGAGACGCTTGGCAAATTTAAGATTGATATTGTTCGTGAGTTTTTAAAGGAGAAGAAAGTACCGGATAACAATTTAGCTATCTGGCTATCGGAAGAAAAAGAGAATCTGGAAGAAATTGAGCGGAATAGCTCACCAATATCTTTCTTGATATTCAAACAAGCTGCGGCTACTGGTTGGGATTGCCCAAGAGCTTCAATCCTGGTAATGTTCAGAGAGATAAAAACTCCAATATTCCATACGCAAACGGTTGGCAGAATCCTTAGAATGCCAGAAGCGATCCACTATCAAAAACCGGAACTAAATATTGGTTACCTCTATACCAATTATGAGCGAAACCAAATACAATTACCAGAAACAGGTAAGAACAATAAGCCATTCATCTATGAGAGCAAAATAGAATCAAAAGTAGAACCCATTTTTCTCGAATCTACCTTTATGGGTCGAATAGACTATAATGACCTTGGGGATACTTTCCAATCCGCGTTTAATGAAGTCGCAAACTCCTATTTTGGAATATCTGAAAAAGATACTGTAGATACAAAAAAGCAAAAAGTGGTTGCAAAGGGCCTTTTAATCAATGACATACGGGTTGTGAATAAATTAATTGTGGACGCCGAGATAGAAGATTATGATAATTTTATTGAGGAAATTAAAGAGCATGGCTCTGATCTAACAGAACAAAGTTCAAGGCACGATATAGAACGATTATATAATTTATTATGCTTCAACCTAATCGCACACCAAGAAGAAGAAAATAAAAAATTTGCACCTGAAAGATCATGGGGTAAACTAAAAACAGCCTTGAACCTATGGCTAAGCAAAATAATAGAACAAAGAAGTACCTACTATACAATAACAGTAGCAGACCTACTAAGACCAGATAGCATTCTAACAAAAGTCATCTCCAAGTCCCTTGAAACATATAGACCAATAAGACAAAAAGAAGTAAAATCAAAGGAATCAAAAGTCAATAGAAAGGTTACTTTAGAGATCCCAAGGCCTACACTTTATTATACTGATGATTATGAAATAATTAAAGACTTAAAAAAGTGTGCGGTTGACCCATTTTATCTTCTCAAAGAGTATGCTGGAAAAGCTAACGAAATTGACTTTATAAAATATCTAGAATCTAAAGATATCAGTTGGTGGTATAAAAATGGCAATAGTGGGAGCGAATACTTTTCAATCCCATATCATGATGAAAGTGATGGCAAGGATAAGCTGTTCTATCCTGATTGGATAGTAAAAGCAAAAGATAAAATAATCATATTAGACACAAAATCAGGTTTTACAGTCACAGATCCAACTACAAAATACAAGGCCGAAGCTCTCCAGATATGGATTAAACAACAGAACGAGAAAAAGGACATATATTCTGGCGGGATTATAACCAAAGTATCTAATATTTGGAAAATTAATTCCAATGAGAATTATAGCACAGATACCAGCACTTGGAAAGACTTGGGTGAATATTTGTAAATCTTATAATCATTTTATTTATACATAAAGCCAGCCATTAAAGATTAGACGTTTAATAATTTTTAGTTTGGTAGTTTAATTTTAATACCGGTTACTAATATCTATTCTATTGTTCCCTGTATTAGTCATGGATCAGAATGTCCTTGACAACCTAACCTGTAACGTGATAACCCTTGATTTAGCTGTAGAAAAGTTAACAGTGATACCATTAGGAGATTATAACCAAGATGATTTGCTCAAGCTACTTGAAATCAACAGATTGATTGAACAGGCATTAGACAAATTAGACAATATTGTTGTGAATGGCAATTGTTAGACGATTAGCGATATGATTATTTATCATGGTATCGTATGATGCTCCATGCAAGTTGCAACCGCTAACCCGTCTAATATTTGTTGAGCTATTTGTTGTTTAGGCGCACTCGGTATTCTTGCATTATCAGTTTTAATTATCGTTATTATTGGACTCATAATTCTACTTTACATTGATATACTGTGGCGGATTTTCGAATACATCGGTATCCATTTTAGAAAAAAATAAAGGTCCCTAATATTATTTATCGACAAACAGTCCAGGATAGAAGCGTCCACAATCCCACTCTTTCCATAAATCGAGTTTTAGATCATTGACTATGACCGACCAACAAAAGCCGCTGACCTTAGAATTGTTTCTGTAGAAAGGTCCCCATTTACATTCAGCACAACTACCGAGAGGCATAGTGCTTCATTATTATATTAATAATTAAAATGATTGCAAGTGTAATCTGAACCTAAAATAAGTGTATGATTAGTAAGCACTATTTAGTTAAGCTTATATATAACATACGCATATCATGTGGTATGGTGCTATAATGCCAGATACCACATCAAGCAATAACGAACAATACACCCTGAGTACTAAGGGTATTCCTAAATTATCATTAAAATATCTAGAGCGAATGGATGAGCCACTTGATGATGAGTACCTTGATCTTCCAGATGAGACATTCAAACGGTTGGATTCTGAAACAAAAGAAACTCTCGTTAGGGAAAGAATAAGGTTTGCAGTAAGGCGGTATGGAATTGATGGTATAACATTAGATGAGCTAGTTAAAATTACTAACCATGATAAGAAGACAGTGCAAAATCATCTAAATGCTCTTATGGCATTGCGCGAGGTTTATTCACAGAAAAAAAATTTGAAATTAACTTATTATTATCCTAACGGTAAGCCGTTACATGATGTTGGTAAAAAAATAATTGAAATTAACAATAATAGCGAAAAAACTGGTGGAACCTACTATGAGGTAAGCTTGGCTAAAGGTCGAGATGAGAAATTATTTTTCCATATCTTAGAGAAAAAATTCTCCCTCTTAGAAGGCGATAAAGTTGAGGGAGCAATATTGCTACCTCTTGATAGCTTAGATCAGTTTATTAAATGTTTTACAGATTTCCAAAATGAGTTTGGAGATGTGAAGAATGAGTGAGAAGGTCAAGGAAAAAAATGTTATTAAGGTTGCCTCCTCGGTGCCGACTATTATTCAGATACAATATCTAAAGATTGACGAACCACTAAAAAGGACAACTAGCTTCATAGTAGGTAATATGGAGGTCCCTGCACCATGTTTCACTCCTGAAGTGAAGGGCGATGAGGACGTGGATGTGCTGCTTCGATATTCGAGGGCATTAAATGAACACGCACCAATAATAATGCCTGCTAACAGGTGGTCCTCTATCGTTACGGATAAACGGTTTCTTATTAGCGATATTTTAAAGAATAAAATTAGTATCTTAGAGCTTATCGCAGAACATCCGATATTGTTTATGGAGCCTCCCGAATTCTTTAGATATAGGCTAACGAAAAAGTTTGTCACCTATGCTTTGAAGGGTGACCGTCAGAAAGCAAGGAAGTTTAATAATATTTTAAAAAGCGCAGTTATTAATGACGAAGAGAAAGTCACATCCGCTTTAAGTATCATCCCTGAATTCTATCGACCATTTATTGCAAGACAACTTGAAAGTATCTGCCAAGATTCTAAGATAATACCTCCAAAAAAACTTGGGAAGCAAGATGATATCAGTGCAGGATGGTTAGATGAGTCGATCGATTATTCGTACCCTGCTCATATGTCAGAAATAATTGCAGATATTGCTGGTGTACCGAATGCGGCTATAATTCCGACAGTTCCGCCGATCCTTAAAAGTTCGGAAAACTCGATACGCGATAGAGTACTATCGGCTAATAGGGCGACATCGCTTTTGTGTAAGCACATGACTGCTGGAAGAAAAGTGCCTATTAGAGCGTATTTCCATCTTTACATAGATAGCGATGTTCTTAATGATACCGAAAGAAGGAACATGGCATTAGTTATTCTCGAAAGAGGCCTAGACCAGGGTGGCTATTGCGGCGTCGCTCTGACAATAACTGATTATGAAGATAAAGATATGCTTCATAAAATCGAGTCATTCGTGAATGAAGTAGCTAACCGTTGCAACGAACATATGCTACCGCTGATCCTTCCCCGCTCTGGATGGTATGGCCTATATCTTACAGATTATGGAGTACAATCCTTCAGCTGCTTATTAAATGGAAAACGCGAGTACGTGCGTGGCGGTGGAAAAGTTGATGAAGAATATAAGTATGGTTTGACTCCCATCATCGATAGGTGTAGAGAACTAAGATACAACGATGCTGTTGCTTATGCTAACAAGAATGGTGGATTTCAGAAGATTAAGTATCTACCATCAACTATTGACCGCGCATATTTAGGTGATTTCAATGCATATCGTATGAATGTGGGAAAGCCGTGCAGATTAATACATGCCGAAGAAGCAAGAAGAATTCGGCAAGGTAAATTAAAGGGCGATATAAACCCCGCTAAAAGATACTTTGCTAGGTCTGAACATCAGGTATTAGGGAATAAAGGATTATAAATTTCCTACTTTAATTTTTTTTATTGTTACTTCTACATAGTCGCCTTTCTGGAGGTCTTCTTCTTCCCACGCTTTCTTATCAATTACTATACGTCGTTGCTTGTCGTCTTTGATTTCTACGATGAACGGTTTTACCATATTCACCACGATTACCATATTCACCATAACTATTATATACTTAGCGGTCGTATAGGTGATTGTGGTGAAATCACCACAAAATATGGAGTAAGAACATGGTAAGCATCAACGAGATGGAAACCCTAAGATTGCTCAAAGCAAAGGCGATGCTAGAGCGGGGCGCATCCATAAAGTACATTCTCGTTAGCAATGTTTTCCATGTAGAATCAGAGAGCAAACCTGGAACCTACCATGTTGTTAGACATGGCAAAAAGGATTGGAGCTGCGATTGCCCTGACCACTTAAAGAACAATCTTAAATGCAAACACATATTGGCCGTCATCCTGATATCCGAGGAACTTACAGGGGTTAATATCGATAATCGGCGGGAGACACGCGGAAAAGCAATCGCCACTCAATGTGGCCAGGTTATAAAAGTCAATGACGAGTTGTATAAGGTTAAATCCCAATCCAGTAACAGGTATTATGAGGTAAAATCCACAAAGGATGGCGTTACCTGCACTTGCCCCGACTATATACGCTGGGGTGGACTCTGCAAGCATATCATTGCTACAGCGTATTACCATGAAGGTGAAATAGGCACCACTGTTAATCCTATTAGCGATATACGCATTACCTATACGCAAAACTGGAAGGCGTACAACGAGGCGCAGAAAGAAGAACAAGCGTTATTCACATCCCTATTAAAAGACCTGCTGGAATCGATACCAGAACCTGAGCAGAGGATGGGCAGGCCACGCATACCACTCCGCGAATCCCTATTCTGCTCCATCCAGAAGGTATACTCGCAATTATCAAGCCGCCGCGCCTACGGCCTGTTCGAAGATGCTGTGGGCAAGGGCTACATAGACCACGCGCCAAGCTTTAACATCCCTTCAAACCTGTTCAACAATCCAGAAATCACCCCAATACTCCACCATCTTGTAACCTTGTCAGCGCTGCCTGTAGCAAACCTGGAAACGGACTTCGCGGTTGACTCTACAGGGTTCCGCTGTACCACATTCGGGGCATATTATGGGGACAAGTACGCAAAGAAGAGGGAGCACCAGTGGCTTAAGGCACACCTTATCACAGGTACGCGGACCAACATCGTTACCAGTGTCAGGATCACCGGCGAGGGTAATGGCGACAGTCCGCAATTCAAATCGCTCGTTGAAGAGACCGCTGATAATTTCATAGTAAGGGAAGTAAGTGCGGATATGGCATACTCGTCAAGGAACAACCTGGAAACAGTAGATAAGATAGGCGGATTAGCATACATACCTTTCAAGAGCAACGCGACGGGGAACGCGAGTGGTTCAAGGCTCTGGAAGAAGGCATATCACTACTTCCAACTGAATCGTGACGAGTTCATGGAACACTACCACAAACGAAGCAACATCGAAGCCACCAACGCCGCCATAAAACGAAAGTTTGGCGAAACCCTCAAGTCTAAAAACTCGACCGCCCAGGTTAACGAGCTACTGGCAAAAATCGTGGCTTACAATCTAACCGTAGTAATCCACGAGATGTACAAGAACAATGTTGTGCCCTACTTCATACAGGATATTGAAAGAATGTCAATTTATAATTTATAAGAAAAAATATCGTAAAAGTAAAATCATCTTAATAAGTATCGTATTTTACCACGATCTTCGTTTACAGGTATTTCGCCAAACTGCGACTCGTATTCTTTTATCTTTTCATTAAGCATAACCTGTAGCTGCTTAGCAGCTTGTCTTGTTAATATAACAAGTTCTTCCGATTGAAAAACCCAACCTTCGTTGGTCTTAAACTTTTCATTAAATAATTCGACCCTAAAGTCTTGATCTGTGGTTGTTACTAAGACATTAGTCGCATAAATTTTACAAAAAGAGGGGGGCCTGGAAATACCCATTATTTGCTCCGACTTATCATTAGGTTGTATTACTTCAGTCTGCCCTTTCTGTTCCATAGTAATCCCCCATATTATGCCGATGCTGGCGCTTCTAACGGTTGGGGCGCTTTACGTTCCATGATAACATACTCATCATTCTCTAACGTAACAAGCCTTCTACCTTCGCCGTTTAGAAGCGTTTCCATTGATACTTCCGGCATATCCAACTCTTTTCTTATTTTCTCTACAGATACATTTCTATCGATTGGCTCAGCGCCCTGGATCGTGCTGTAGGCATATGCCGATGCAACTAATAGTTCTACTAAGCGGTTGTTGGCCAACTTGTAGGTTTTAATCTTTTTAGACTTGTTAACTTCCAAAATTTTACTCTGGACTAACTCTGGGATATACTTTGATAAAGTCATCCTGGTTATTCCGGTTTCCTCACTTAACTCAGATATGTTATATGAGTTCCCTGCATCGCCTACAAAGAAATCGATAATTTGTATTTGAGTTGTGTCGCCTAGAAAGTTACTTAGAGACACAATGTCTTCCTCCGTATTATTTTCTTTCACCCCTCTTAAGAAAACAAACTGTATAGGATCGTATACAGTTTGTAATAATACACTAATTATAGGATATATAAAACTATCCTATTGAATGTATAATTCTATTTACACATTATAATATATAAATTGGTTAGTATATAAAGATGACAACCTTTATTACATAAATAATTGTATTAGTAGGCATAAATGAGTAACGATTACGCCAGTTTAAACCGATACGAAGTTTACATTATTAACAAACTATACGTTAGGGGTGTCTGGTGTGCAAAAGATATGAACACGGCACATATATCCCCTGAAAACCTAGTTAGTGGTGCGCCAGATAAAAGAAAAGACCTTGCTTACAAAGCAATTGAAACTTTAGCGAAAAAAAGACTCATAGAAATTAGAAAAAAACAGGGTCGTGGTGATATCTGCGCGTCAAAAGGGAATATCGCTTACTATCAAGGCGTTTTAAATTACTATGTTGGCAAACCTGGATATGAGTTCATTAATCCTTGGAGATTATCAAAGTAATTGGATATAATAAAAACGCCTAACTATTGTCACGCGCCGCATTTTTAATTAACTAATTGGATAATGTTGTCGCTTATTTCTCAATGCCTTGATATAGTTACCTATTAAATAATTATGCGGTATTATGGCAGCTATAAACGATCTAATTAAAGACGTGCCTCAAGTACGCGGACATGTGGGCGATAACACAACAAAAACATGTCCCGACTGTGGCGGATCTGGCACAAACTATTGCGGTATGTGTAGCAGACCCCTCAGCCAATGGGCAATATATAGGATTAAAGGTGAAATGCCAAGAAAAATCGCGTATTTGAAAGGTAAAGAGTATCCGCTAACTTTTGACGACGAAATATCTTTAACACTTGTGTTAATGTTCGCAGGTCACACGTTTGATAAGAGTGATAATACGCCTAAAAAACATCTTATTAGAAAGACAATAAAAGAATTTAATCAATCTTATTACAACTCATCGTTTTGGACTAGATTTATGATGGACTTCATGGTTGAAACCGGCGATATCAAAATTGTTAAAGAAAATGAGGAGAAAATTGAACAACCAGCAGTAAACCAACCTGTAAAGCGACGTGGTCGGCCACGAAAAGTGGCGATATAGGCTATAACTTTAATTTATTTTTTAATAATCAACAATGGTCACGTAGCACATTTTAATATATGGGACCTTCTGATAAGCTTGATTGTACAATCTCTTTTTCAAAACCATATTTTTTAAGCACAGATGTAACCAATTCTGTAAACCATAGTGGTGCTGTTGGAGACACATATACTCTTTCTATCAATATGTTTAAATCTATAGGAATAAAATCACCCTCTCCAAAAGTGTCTTTTTCATAATCAATGGATTTTCCATCTTCGGATATTGGAAATCTTGCAAATACGACCCTTAATTCTTTTTCATACTCAAAACTATTTCTTTTATGTAAATAGGGATAAAAAATGCTTCCCTCAGGTACCCAATCACGTTGATAATCAATATAATTTACTTTACCAATATAAACAGGATCTTTAAAATTATTAAAACAATTTTTTAGTTTACCAAATGTAGACTGGATTGCTATTCCCTCATCGCTTTTTAAATATATCTTCCACATTGCAGCAGACTCAAATTCACTAAGATGCCAGCAATTAATAGCGATCATTTTCCTAAACTTTTGTAGTAATTTTAGTATGTTAGTTGACGATGCGATTGGTACACCTTTATAAACTATTAATCTTTGATCAATATTAGCTTTCGAAAATGAGCCCTCGAACTTATCAGGGAATTTATCTGCTCTATTAAAATAAAGGGCTTGCCTATCTAATAAAGATACAAATTTTGTGAAATCAATATATCGCCATATTTTATCATTATCATTAGGACTGAAGAAGCCAGGATATTCTTCGTACATTAATAATATTGTAAACCAAAACGACAATTAAACCTTTTCATATAACCACTAACCAATCTTGACATTTTTTTGTAATAAATTATCAAAGACGGACTTTACAGCCTCATCGCTTGCACAAAAAGTCCGATGTCTGCACATAAAGTCTGCCTAAAACACGACTTTATGTGCAAAGCCACGGCCATAGCAAACTATAAATAGTCGGGCCGTATATAGGTCAATCAGACATAGGTCTAACTGACATATGTCAAACGGGACTAAAGGAAGTAGAAATCAATGGTCGATATGGACATGGTCATCCTGGGCTCGCTGGCCGGGATGCCGGCACATGGCTATCAGCTCAAGCGGAACATCGAGTCGACCTTCGGGAAGCGTTACCTGAACCTCAGTAACAGCAGGCTGTACCCGAGGCTGGCGAAACTCGAATCGGACGGCTGCATCGAGGGGCACAAGGAGCCGCAGAATAAGACGCCGGACCGGGTGGTGTATAAGGTGACACCGGCCGGTTTCGTGAGGCTGAAGGAACTGGTCGCCGCGCCGATCGACCCGCGGGACGACCTGTTCGACTTCATGTCCCGGGCCGCCTTCTTCGGGCTTATCACCCCGGAGGAGCGGCGCCGGCTGATCGAGCCGATGTATAATGACAAGCTCGAAGAGCTCGCCGGCGCGCGGCAGAAAAAAGAGCAGTACGGCCAGTACATGGACAAGTACTCCCGGGCGGTGCTCGACTGGGGCACCGGGCAGCTGGAGAGGACGATTGATCTCTTTGAGACACTGATGGATCTGGAGTGATTACTTTGATTGATATCGCATTGAAAAACATGTGGCAGCGCAAGACGCGGACGGGCCTGACGGTGGTCGCGATCGCGGTCTGCATCATGCTGTTCCTGGTGCTGTCCACCGCGACTGGCACGATGGACGAGATGTTCGCCGCCTCGAGCGGGCAGTTCGCGGGGCAGATGTTCGTGAAGACGCCTTCGGCGCAGTCCGCGGCGGAGTTCCCGCCGGTCTCGTCCAGCCTGACGATGGAGAAGGCGAACGCGCTGATGAACGTCAGCGGCATCGATACTGCACGTAGCGCGCCGCTGCTGCTGGTCCAGCTGCAGGCGTCGATGTTCCAGAACGGGCCGCCGCAGGTCATCGCGGTCGGTATCCCGGAAGGGAAGGAGAAAGCGTACTACGGCGACGCGGCCTTCGGTAACGGCACCGGCAGGCTGGCCGGAAACGATCAGGTCGTGCTCGGCAACTATGCGGCCTATACCTACTTCAAGGCGAACGTCGGCGACCGGATCACGATCCAGGATCACGACTTCACCGTTGTCGGCATAGCCGATTACACGGGCTCGATCATCACCGACGGCATGGTGCTGATGCCGCTCCCGGTGGCGCAGGAAATCTTCAGCAGGCCGGGCGTGTCGACCGTGCTGCTGGCCGCATCGTCGGACGATAAGGTGGACTCGGTCGGTGCGGCCGTCACGGGCCAGTTCCCGGAGCTGCAGGTCATGACCCAGGGCGACATGGACAGCACCCTGGATAGCATGGCGTCGATGACGCACACGTTCATGGGGATGATCAACCTGACCATGCTCATCGTGGCCGGCGTGGTCACCCTCATGGTCATGTTCATGTCGGTATCGGAGCGCACGAAGGAGTTCGGCATGCTGCGGGCCATCGGGGCACGGCGCTCGAAGATACTGGCGCTGGTGCTCGAGGAGTCGGTCATCGTGTGTATCGTCGGCAGCGTGCTCGGCATCCTGCTGTCGTTCCTGATGATGCAGTTCTTGTTCGGGGGAACGCTGTTCTCCCTGGAGACCACGGCGAAGGCCGTGATATTCATGACCGTGATCGGCGTGATCGCCGGGCTGATACCGGCCTACCGGTCCGCGAAGATACAGCCGCTGGAGGCGATTCGCTATGAGTGAGACAGTCAAAGCCATCGAGATTAGCCGGGCGGCGAAAGCCGCGGTCGTCCTTGAGACGGCAGGCCTGAAGAAGTCGTACAAAATGGGCAACGTGACGGTCGAGGCGCTGAAAGGCGTGGACATCAGCGTCCGGCAGGGCGAGTTCGTGTCGATCATCGGCCCCTCGGGCTCGGGCAAGTCGACGCTGCTGAACCTCATCGGGTGCCTGGACAGGCCGACCGGCGGCAGAGTGCTGATCGACGGCGTCGACGTGTCGCAGATGAGCGACGGGAAGCTCACCGACGTCCGGTGCCGGAAGATCGGCTACGTGTTCCAGAAGTTCTACCTCCTGCCGTTCCTCACCGCCCTGGAGAACGTGGAGCTGCAGGCGCGGCTTGCAGGGCTGCCGGACGGGAAGAAGAAGGCTGCTGAGGCGCTCCGGCTGGTCGGGCTGGGGGAGCGGATGAGCCACCTGCCGAAGGAGATGTCCGGCGGCGAGCAGCAGCGGGTGGCCATCGCCCGGGCGCTGGTAAAGGCCCCGGCGATCGTCCTGGCCGACGAGCCGACCGGGAATCTGGACACGAAGACGGGGGACCTGATCATGGACGTCTTCCGGAAGCTGCACGAGCAGGGGATCACCATCGTCATGGTCACCCACAACCCGGAACTGGCGGCCCGGACGGATCGTATCATCAGGGTCAGGGACGGGCTCGTCGAGGCCTGAATCCCTGCCCTTTTATCTTTTCGACACGTTCATATAATGCAGATGTCATACAGCCATTGTCATGCTCGAGGTCTACTGCGACTCGTCCTATAATGAGGACGGGTCGTCGTTCATCGGTATCGTCGCCATCGCCGACGGGGTCGAGATCCACCAGTCCACGACGGCCGTGCTCCCGGCGCCACTGAGCAATCTGGAGTGCGAGCGTGCGGCCATCTCGATGGCTATCCGGCTGGCCAGGGTGCTGCGGAGGGCTGGCGAGCCGGTGGTAATATATAATGACAACACAGAGGCAGTGAAGGAGTGCCTGGAGGCCGAAACGTCGCTGTTCCCGGTGGAGTACGCCCCCCGGGAGACCCCGTTCCAGGAAGTGGCCGACCGGCTTTCCAGGCGGTTTCCCCATCGGCCGGCGGAGACGCACGACCTGTGCCGCCGCCCGGTCGAGTCGTTCACGCCGGAAGTCCTGGCCGACATCGCAAATAACCGCCGGACCGTGCTGTACCTGCTGAAGGATATGGAACGCTCGTCCAACACGAAAAGCTGTTATCAGCTAGTCGCCCGGAACATCGATTGCGAGCTCTCCGACGACCACGTCTACTGTGCCCGGTCGGGCGAGGTTAAGAACGTCAAGATCGCCCGGGACATCTGCGCGGATGTCGTGACGGGCGGCATACCGGCAGACCTTTCGAGCGCGTACTTCCTGCTGACCGACGAGACCTGGGGCCTGCGGCTGAAAGGCGGAGAGGCCTATTCCATCCTGCCCTGCGATATCCCCCATCGTATCATCTGCCACGAAGTGGACCGCTCGCCGGACAACCTGTGGCGGCGCGTCGCCCGGTACAAATAATACGGGCGCCTGGCCGCAGAAAAAAAGGCTAACTCTGTGCTCCCGCGCTCTTCGTAACCTTTGTCTCCCCGGGATTACTCCGTCTTCTCGAACATCGACCGGTCCGCGCCACATACCGGGCAGACCCAGTCGTCGGGCAGGTCCTCGAAAGCGGTCCCCGGCGGCGCGCCGTGGTCTGGATCGCCCGCGGCAGGATCATAAACATACTGGCAGAGTGTGCAGATGTATTTGTCCATAACAGATAGTGCTCCCCGGGAGAGTTACCCCTCCGGGCTTATAGCCTTTGCCTGCGGAATGCGCCGGGGCGAAACTATTTTTCCCTTGAGAGACTACGGGTAATCATGGCGAAAAGCAGCAAGAAGCGACAGAAGTACAGCACGAAAGGGATTGGCAGGTTCCAGGTGGTCATGACCGACCGGATAAGGCTACTGCTGGTTGCCTGTTTCGTGTGCAGCTTCCTGGTCTTCGGCATCATCACCCTGTGGCTGGCCCTATCGCCGTAGATTTCGAGAACAGCATCATCAAAATGTCAAACAGCCTTGGTACGGCCGGTTTGGCCAAGGAGGGCTTAAGTTGAGAGAATGGGACGTATGGCAAAAACACCCCGAGTATAATACGGTCCTTGCGCTGGTATGTAAGGTGCCCCGCGAGACGATCGTCAGGCTGGAGAAAGCGGGCTTTGTGATCGACGACGGGACGAAGCCGCCGGTCAAAGCGGATCAGCTCTTTCTGGTGCACATGCGAGAGTCGATGGACAAAAGAGACTACTGGAAAAAGTTCGACGAGATTGCGACGAAATACGGCAAGGAGCCCACGCCGGTCCATCTCGAGGAGATGCCGGAGGTTATCATCCGCTTCCTGGGCCATGTCACCGAAGAGCAGTGCATGAAGATCATCGACGCCACGCTCCGCGAGCTGGTGAAGTGAGGAAGAAGCCCGGCGAGTCCGGGGAGCCCGGGAGACCCGGGCTTAACGCCTTTTTTTATAGCCCCATCATCAGGAAGAGAACAGTCATCAGGACGATATCCAGCATGATGACCAGGTAGAGCAGGGGCATGCTCCATTCGAATATCCTGCTGATGATCGTGGTGTCCAGCACGATGTTCACGATCAGCAGCGGCAAGAGGATGTAGAGGACGTAAACGGAGAGCGCGAAGGCCTGTGTTGTCGTCCCGGCCTCCGAGCCCGGGAGCCCCGCGATGCCGTTGACGCCGAAATACAGCATGATGAGACAGATGACGGCGATGGATAACATCGACAGCCACAGGACGGCGTCATCGACGATTTGCCGGCGCTCCATATGCAATGACCCCGTCTACGTGTATATTCTCCGTGACAGATAAAGTTACTGACGGATATTAAGAGTCCGATCGCCAAATATATGGGCTAAATTGCCTGGCGCATGTAAAATTTGACTTAAATAGACGTATGGTGCTTTATTATGTGATAAAATATATTCATTGCTTAGAAAAACACCCTTTTTACTGTGAACGCAATAAATTTTGACTAAAATAGTATTAATCTTTAACTTTACGGTGCTTCTATCGTTTATACAGGGTTTAGGAGGGTAAACATGGGGTTAAGGAAGTGGTTAATTGTAGCACTTATTGTGCTCATAGCGCTCGGGATAACGGTACCGGCGCTTGCGTGGAAAGTATCAAAAATCGGGATCAGCCTCGGCGACATCTTCTACGGGAACGAAGCTTCGCTGCAAAAGCCGAGCGCGACCCTGTTCCACTCGCAGAACCTGGCAGCGACAGACACGGAGGCACTCGCGATCAATTTCCCGACTACAAGCGATGGTTGCGTGGTAGCGCCGTCCATCGCCCAGACAGCCGCAGGGACGACGGCGGCCACCGACACGGGATTCTTCAAGGCTAACTATTGCTATACGTCGTTTAGCAACCTGGGCGGCTTCGACCTGGCGGGCGGCATCGGCTCGTGGCATCCCCTGAAGTCGCCGCTGATGGTGGGCGCCGGCATGAGCTGGCCGTACATGAACAACGCCCCGTTATACGGCCAGGGCACGATGCAGTTCCAGCCGGCGATCACCACCGCGCCGGATACCAGCCAGATCAGCTTTGCGCCGGGCACCGCATCGAGCAGCCTGCTACAGCCTGCGACGCTTAAGAATTCCGTCTCCGGCATCGGCGGCAACAACACGGCCGGGAACGCCACGGGCGGAAAGGTGAACAACGTGGCGATGCAGGGCGGGAACCTGACGGCCGGGAACATGTCCGCCAACAAGTCGGCGGCCAAGGCTGCAACGGCCACCCCGAAGCCGGTTCCGAAACGGGACTACAAGAACATGACTAAGACGGATATCCAGAATACGAGCGGTCTCGAGAGGCTGTACCGGAACGCGAACATGGTCAACCCTATCCCCAAGACATACAAGGGAACGGTGGACAGGCCGACGATGATCGCACCGGTGCAGAACGCGATGGCTGACATCCTGTTACCGGCGAACAAGTCGAAGGTCATCGGCGATGCCGGCAACATGACGAAGGCCGGCACGGCCCTTAAGACGAAGGGTTGGGACCTTTAACCGGCGCCGTCGGAGCTCCGGCGCCGGCCGGAGCGCTTTTTTTAGCCGGCTGCTTCCGGGCGTTGATTATGCCTAACGGCAGGGCGATCACGAGCTGTAGCACGACCATGCCCATGACGAAGAAGTACATCGGGTTCATCGGCGTGTCCATCAGGAGCCAGATCGTCGGGAAGATCGTGATCAGCATGGCGATATCCAGGCCCGTGAGGATCAGCCCCATCTTCAGGTCGTGCAGCATCGCGACGACGAAGAAGCACCCGATGAGCAGCCAGAGACTCTGGACATAAGTGGTGAGCGAAAGGTCCGGCACCATGTTGACCGGCACGTTGAACACGTACATGACGACGACGATGCCAAGCAGCAGGACGACGCATATGACGTTCAGCACAATGGAGAGCCTGTTCCCGGACGGGCCGACAGGCCGCCCCGTGCCGGACTTCTTGCCCTTTCCGTTGCCCTTCCCGGGCTTTCCGGCCGGCTTTGCCGCCTGCTTGCCTGCCGGAGGCACCTCGTTCGGCGCCGGAGCCGCACCGGGCATCGGCATGCCAGCCGGTGCCCCCATCCCTATATCGGGGATGTCGAGGTTCAGCGTGGGCTCGGGTAACTCGAGGTCCAGCGAAGGCATTTTCAGGTCTAAGTCCGGCAATTCTCCCGCATTTGCCATTTGAACACCTTTTGGAGACAGGCATAGCACCCGCCGGGCGGCGGCTGCTCAGCCGTGTACAACTCCTGAGCTATGTTTATTTCCTGAAAATATTAATAGACTTTGTTTCACTTTAATAATTAAAAAAAGAGTATCACTACTGCCGGGTCGCCGACGCCGCGTTATACCGGACGACGTACAGCCGCGCTTCCTCGAGTTTGCCCAGGTCGTGGAGCATGACGGCCTTGTTCATCAGGGCGTCGGGGTACCGCCTGTCGAGCTCGAGAGCCTTATCTACGTACTTCATCGCCTCGGCGACCTTGCCCTGCCCGTAGAGGGCGATGGCCTTATTGTTCAGCGCTTCGGTGTCCCCGGGATTTGCCTTCAGGATAGCGTTGAAGCATTGCAGCGCCTGCTCCTGGTTCTGAATGCCCATGTACATGATGCCCTTATAGTTCAGCGCGTTCCGGTTGCCGGGCTCGATGACCAGGATCTGGTCCAGCAGCCCGATAATGCCGGCATAGTCAAACGTCTCGCCCGCGTTTCCCGGGTCGTCGCCGGATAAAGCGTCCATCCGCTTTCCCACCTCGAGGAAAAGCAGGTCGACGCTGTCTTTACTGGCCATGCCTGCCCCGGGGGCCTTTGTGGTTTTTGAAGCCTTCGCGACCTTCGGGGCCTTCGAGGCGCCCGTGACTTTCGAGGTCCGGGGGGCTTTCGAGACCTTCGCTGTCTTCGGTACCTTCGCCGCGGTCATGGTTTTACCATTGGCCTGCATGT
>JAMPIU010000136.1 GCA_023667845.1 Dehalobacter sp.
ATTGGAAAAACAGTTTTGCCATTAGATTGGGCATACATGAATTCTAGAAGAATAGTGCGGCCTGATATAGATTGGATAAGCATTATTTAGCTACTACTAAACACACATAATAATATTCTATTGACTAATATATTATAATTCGGATATAATATAAATACAAACAAGAAAAATATGAAACATTACACATTAAGAGTTTTTACACATTTTTAAAACACATTGATACAAAAAGTGAAGGAAGAACTATATGTTCTTCCTTTTATCTTTTTGAAATAATTTTATTGCGGATATCTAGTTTCGTTACGGTATGATGTAAAAAACACAAAAACCTTGATTTTTCAAGGTTTTCTTCATATGGAGCTGGAGATGGGACTCGAACCCACGACCGGCGGTTGTTCGTAAGGTAGTGCAAATTTCAAATGCCTTTTGAATTAAAGAAGTCCATCAATCGTAGATTGAAAGCCTTTTTTATATCACGCAAAGCTTTTATATTTGAGTAATTGAAATTGAATAGCTGGGTTTTTTCAGTAGCTGTCATCTCTATCTTTGAAAACTGATCAGTAAATTTAGATTGTGCTTGCTCAAGCAGTAACTCCAAAAATTGAGTTTTCTCACCATACGTTGGTTCTTCAAATTCACAGACCAAGTCAAATCTTGTTTGCAGCTCTGGTGGAATAATTTTCTTATATTCAGCTTCATTCTGCAGATTGGATGTAAAGACTATTACATAACCATCCAATTCATATTCTCTGGCCATTGAATCGGTGAATTTCCCCTCTTCAAGCAATTCAAGAAAGAATGAAAAGACTGGTCTTGTAGTTTTCTCAAATTCGTCGCATAAAATAACTCCAACATTACTCTTTTTCACCTTATCGCTTAGTTCTCCATGTTCGCATCCGATATAACCCGCCGGACTACCTATTAAACTGTTCAGTGCATCTTGGCTGCTATAATTCTGAAAGTTAATCTTAGCTAAATAACTGTCTTGTTGTAATCCGTTAGCAAGTAAACGAGCTACCTCTGTTTTACCAATCCCTGAAGCACCTAATAAGAATAAAGATAATACCTTTTGCTCCTTCGCTTTATTCAACTCAATAAAATTCTTTAAGTAATACTTAAATTTTTCTTTGAAATGTGAATGTCCAATTAGGTTATGGTTAAATTTTCTAATAAATTCATCAGTTTCAGATTTTGATAGAGTAGTTAATTTAACTATCTCTTTTTCCACACGACCTTCAACCTCAGATATACCCTCAAGGTCAGGAAGCAATTTTTTGATGGGTTCTTGTCCAGAGAAATATAAAGGGAAATATCTCAGTATGGTATCTATTTGAGCTGCCAAAGATATTACTTTTAAATTCTGAAATTGATTTATAAACATTTCGAGAGCATAAATAAGATTTTTATTATCTTCAATTGCATGGGAAACAGATGTTAAATCTACTATTGCCACCTCTGCGGACTTATTAAATTTTTCGAGTTCCGATTTTAAGTCACCAGATGCACGGGAAAAAGTGGCTAAAGGAATATTGCGAACGTTAGCATATTCAATGATTTTTGTCAAATCGGTTGTATTATAATATACATATATCGGTTGACGAGTAAGTAGCATTGCAATTGCGGATTTCTCTATATCATTCGAAGCATCATTGTTTTTATAGAATGGCTCATACGACGAGAACAAATCCGGAAAGAAAAACACAGCATCAGCTGCAAGTGATTCTTCAAGGATTATCTTGGTTTCTTCCGTCATCTCCCTAAAGTTTAATCGCGCAGGATAACAATTTTCTTTGTTAACTCTTAGATAATATATTAAAGCAGAAATATCAATAACTGAATCGGGTTCAGATTCTAACAGCTCTTTTGTCTCCGCAAAAATAAATGGATAAACTTCAAATTCTTTCTGTATCTTACGGAACTCATTTATGTCTTTATATGTATACAAAGTATAAAGAGACATTCTTCAACCCCTTTTCAAATTACTAAGCCAAATGCCAATCTTGTTCCACCAATGCAATTTAGTCGTTTTCAGTTCCTCTAATTTAAAAGCAACGTCCTGTATAATTGCTAAAGTATCAATGAAATGATACTCGTCTTGTTTTTGTGTTGCTTTCCCTTCAATTGAAACTGGTGGCGTGGAACTCTTAATAATTTTGGAAGCATTGTTCGCCGACTGACGAATACCTATTTCCTGAAGATAAGTAAACGTATTCGATGATATAAATTCTTCTTTTACAATTCCTTTGAACATTCCAACAACCGAGACATGGCCAATAAGTAAATCGTCTATATTATATTTGTTTTCAAACTCCGTTTGTATTTCAAGAGGTATTTTAATAATAATTTCAGTAATAGCAGAATCTTTTTTACTGTCGGCTACAGAACCCTTAAGTATGTAGGCGTAATCTTGCAGCATGGAGCTAATAAGATTATTGATCTCCATGCCTTCAACCCTAACCCCTTTTAAAGCATCTCGTCTGAGAATTAAAAACTGTCGCAGGCTTTCTTCATCTAACAATTCAAGCTTGACATTATCAATCTTAACAAGGTCACCTTCACTTAACTCCTCAAAGTTTTTAACATTTGCGCATCGTTCAATTACTCTTCGGAGCAATATGGATTTAGTCGTTTTCACATCTAATGTTTCTATAACCTTCGAAGAAGAAAACGATGTTTCTCTCGCATCTGAAGATATTGAAGCTTTTATTCCATCAAGAAATGTTTTCGTTCCTTGGGCTGATATTGACGATGTAAAGCCATATTGCTCCTCAAAACTTTTACTATGATCTTTTTCGATTTTAGTAAGAATAACGTTGTTTATCATCATGGCAATTTCATAAACTTTTGAGAAATTTAAATAATAGATATTAAAATCTGTCGATTTCTTATGCTCCAAAACTGCAACCCCCTGTTTAAAAAGTATATGTAGAATGCAACTACCATTTAAACCCGTCGAAATCGACGGGTTTATTCATCCAGCATTAGTTTCTTTTTTGAATTTCTAAGCTTGCGAATTTCCTCGCGCTCAATAGTATGAATGTTTTTCTCCGGAACAGGCAGGTCTTCTGGAAGGGTAGCCCCCATTTCAATAATGGCTTTACGGATTTTTTCACCGACCTCGTAATGGGTATTATTTGCGGCTTCCAGCGTAGAAACCTCATCCCGCTTCAGCTTTTCTTCGGTCTGCGAAATTCTGAACAGATTAGCAATCAGCTCTGTGCTACCCATATAATCAAGGATTTTATCGTTTTTCTTCAAGCCTTTTCTTGTATGAATATCGGAGACCGTCATGCCGCCATAAAGCCCCATGTATCCGGCATTCTGGAAGATTGCAAATTCCTCATCGGTAATAACTCCGGCATTGTGTGCCGCTTCAGCAAGGAGCTGATTCCATTGTTTTATATTGCCGCGAACAACTAACCGCTTGTTGTTTTCGTCAAGCTGATTAAAAGCATCCTGGACTTCCTGACGCCGCGTCTGTATAGCGAAATAGGTTTGACCCAATGCGATAATTTCTTTTCTCGGATCGCCGTTTTGAACAATTAAGTAACAGGCATACCTTGTGAGTTCAAAATCCGTTGTTTTTCTTTTTCCGCCTTTGCCTATTTCTATCATTTTGTTGACCTCAACAAAATGATCCAACACGTTGAAACCACTGTTTTTACAGGCGAGTATGGCTCGGTCAACAACCTTCTGAAAATTGCGCCATTCAGTATAATCTAAGACTTTAGCAAGTTCGCGAGCGTTCCAAAATTCGATTCCGTTTTCACGGGTATGCTTTATTCCTTCAAATGATTTGTATTCTTCAGCGTTTAAATTTGACATTTTTCATCCTCCGTGCCGCTCCTTAAGGGAGATTATCTTGATTTCGTTATATCATATCCCGATGCACTATTTTCACTTTTATCATAAGCATTATCTATGTATTTCTGGGGGTTAGCCAGAAAAGTTTCTTCTTCCACATAAGAAATATACGATCCGGTCAAGGCATCAAAGGTTTTACAGGTAGGACAGTGATATTTTTGCGGATTTTGGTTGAACCTGTTATTGTTGATAATATCATAAACCTTTGACGCTTCATAGGAAGATGATTGGCAGCCATCGTCATTAGTATGAGTATTTTTGAACCAGCTATATCCGCCGTTTTGTTTCATAATGACACCGACAACGCCGTTCGTCTGAGATGTCCGCCCCTTGCGAGTATAGTTCTTTAAGCAGTATTCAATCTCCCAATCAATCCATTTACTTTTTTTGATGTTCGGAGAAATAATAACGATGGTAACAGAGGTATCGTACATCATGTCGGCGAGATTTTTTCTGATGTTTTCCGTTTTAGTATCGGTCAAATCAGGAGAATCACTCGTTTCCCCTTTGTAGTAAGTGGCGTCATCGCCCAGGGCAGTGATAATATCATCTCTCAGCGTTTGAGCTTCGCTGTACTTATAGGATATAAATGTTTTATGCGCCATTATAACCACCTCACTTGTTATGCTTACGGGCAGCAGATTCTATCCAGTTTCCTAAATTCTGATAGCCATTACCAGAAGAGTAATCGTAAATGCCATCAGCAATGGCATCAAAATATGCGGGTGAGCCGTTATTGTAATATCCAATAATCGTATGCACATTACCTTTCAGAGAAGATATACCTTGAACCATATCCCTGATTCCATTAATATGGACGCCTATAACCCCATTTCCTCGCTGAAGGCTCTGACATATTTCATATTGTACAAACGGGCGGTTCAATGTTTCGGCACCAATTAAAACAACGGTGACCGAGGTACCTTCAAGCTGTTTGTCAATCCAATTATGTACCGCTTGATCTCCCTGTCGTTTGACAGCTTCAAAGGCTGCCTTATCAATGAAATTGGCTTCTTTTGTTCCTTGTACTACCCAGCTATTCCGAACAACCATAGCCCTGTTGATATCTTTTTCGTAATGAAAACTGAAGAACACCCTTCTCGCCATCAAACACACCCCCTAAATTTCATAATCACTATTATTGCAATCACTACGACTGCCGGAGGATAAAATAGCCATATGCTGGGTGATTGCAGACAATCAAGGGCTTTCACTCTTGCTTCTTTAACCTTGTCCTTGCCAATTCGAGTGTCCATTGAAAAATCAATGTCTTTTTTATCGGCACGAATGAGATCAAACAAATATCTGAATTTACGCTCCAATTTTAAGTAATAAACATCAAGTGCAAAGAAAGAAACGACAGGAAATACAGACAAAAGAAGAACCCACTTATTAACCTCTGTAAACGAAATGGCTGCAATGCCTGTTATTACAGTAGCGGAAAATCCTTTTAGGATTCCAGAGGTTGTGGACATTCTCGAGATTGCTTCCTGCACCATGCATAGATATTCGACTTTGCCTTCTTTCATATCTCTGTCCCCCTTAATGCAAATAAATTACCTCGCAGGGAAGTAATTTAAGTAGTCCAAGATTTTAAACCCCTCGAATTCGATGGGTTTAAAATCGTCTGAAGGTTCTGCTATTTAGACTTATTATACCAAAATATTCCTCTGCTCGCAATCGGTATTCATCCGGCAAGATCTTTCGCCAGTTCTTTTGCTTCGGCCACCAGCGCATCGTCAATCTCCACATCCTTCGCCATCGCCATGACCATCGGCAGGCCGAACATCTCCTTCATCTCCACATAACCGATGAATTTATAATGGATGTCCACCCGCTGGCTCTTGTTGCCGTCAGGGTTATCTGTCTTTTCATAGACGACGATTTTCTGTATCAACTCGTTGAGGATGTGCGTATTAAGCTCGGTGATGTCGGTGTATTTCTGTATCAGCGGCAGGAATTTTTCGATATTTTCATATACCGATTCCGCCCGTGTGATGATCTCCGTCAGCTTATTCCGCCGCTCTTTCAAGCCAGACTGCTCTGCTTCATAGCCTTTGGACATGGTTTGGTAGCGTTCCTCGGTGACTTTTTCGAGCGCCAAGTCCTCGTAGAGCTTGTTCAGAATCTTGTCCAATTCAGCGATTCTTTTGTCCACGGTCTTGAGCTCACGCTTGCATTTTTCGGTTTCCTGCTTCTTTTTTTCGGTCTTGACGGCGATGAGCATTTCCTTGTATTTGGGCGTCGCCAGTTTCGCCGCTTTCGCATTCCGGCGGATATCCTCCAGCACGAGTTGCCCCATAGTCTTCCACCCAATGGCGTGAGACGTGCAGCGATCCTTACCGTAGTTCTTATATACCCAGCAGGAAAAGCCGGTGTACTTACCCTTCTTCTTATCGAAGTTGACGTTAAGGGAGGAGCCGCACTTCGAGCATTTGACCAGCCCTGCGAACATCTGAACCTCACCTTTGCTGTTTTCCCGCCTGCGGCTTTTCATCAGCTGCTGAACTGTATCCCATAGATCTCTCGATATAATGGGCTCGTGCATGTTCTCAACTATGATCCATTCTTCCTGCGGGGCAGGGATTCTTTTCTTGTCAAAGAGACCTTTTACTTTCGTTTTTCCGAACACCACATTCCCTATGTAGGCCTGATTCATCAGGATAGACCGCACGGAAGTGGCGTGCCAGTCGAAGGGCTTACGCCAGTAATCGCTCTTGAAGTAGTCGGGATTATTCTGATTGAAGTAGGCCATGGGATTTAGGATTTTGCGTTCCCGCAGGATTTTCGTCATGCGCACATAGCCGACGCCGTCAGCGAACAGCTGAAAAACCTCTCTCACAACATCCGCCGCGGGCGGGTCGATAATGAGCTTATGCCGGTCATTGGGGTCTTTCATATACCCGAAGAGGGCATGTCCGGCAAGGTACATTCCATCCAGCGCCCTCGCCCTGTGAGCCGCTTTTGTTTTGGAGCCAGCCTGCCTTGCGTAGAATGAGTTCATAACATTCGTGAACGCCATTATGAGGTTGTCCTTGCTTTTTGCCGTGTCCACCCGGTCATACAGCGAGATGAAACGAACATCTTTTTCTTCAAAATAATGCTCGATGATGAGCCCCATTTCGGCATACTCCCTGCCGAAACGGCCCAGGTCATTGACAATGACCACATTGATTTTCCCCGCCTCGATGTCGTCCATCATGCGCCTGAAATCCGGGCGGTTGAAGTTCTGTCCGGTATAGCCATCGTCAGAATATATATCGCCGATGGCTATATGGTTGTCCTTGCAGTACCGTGTGAGTATGGATTTCTGGGTCTGGATGCTGCCGCTTTCGCCGAGATCTCCATCATCCTGGCTGAGCCTGCAGTAGATTGCCGCTATTTCTTTTTCCATCAAAACACCTCTCTTTCAGCAACACACAATACCATCAATCCGTTTCAATAGCTATACAATTCTCCGATTTTTCGTTCGGAATTTTACCGGCTTCGGTTGCCCGAAAGGACTGCTGTATAAGGTCGCCAACCTTGTCAAAAATGAGCTTTTCCCCATCGAAAAAGCTGAAGGTGACATACTGAACCCCGCCTATAATCGTGCTGTTGACCCTGAAATCTCCTTTGAATAAAAATGGCATAGTGAGCCTCCTTGTCATAAATATTGACAGCTACACGTCCTCGCTGTGCTGAAATTTATATGCATCTTCAAACTTCTGGACACCTTCCAAATGCCTGATGTCATACTCGCATTTATCACGAAGACGCCGGAAATCTTCTCCCGATATCTTGGCTTGAGACGCTAAAATGTGTGAAATCAGCGCCAGCTCGACGGCAATTTTGAACTGTCCCGTGCCAAGAGATTTCCCAATTTGCTCAACCTTTTGCTGTGCTTTGCTAGCAAATGCGCTTTCAAAATACCTTGAACTCTGCTCTGCATTTAAGTATCCGGCGTAGTATTCGATAGCTTTTTCGACGAAAGCATTGCGGGAACTGACCTCCGCTTTCCGGAGATTTTCATCACAGAGAGACAGATGTTTCTGCGTTATGGCCAGCCCTGTCTTGATTCTTTGTTCTAACATGGTTTTCTCCTTCCTGTTTGGTTTTTGAGGGAGGTACCGCTTAACGTGCACCTGCAACCCCAGGCTGAATGCCGTAATACTGCGGACTTTTCTGGATTCCTCATTTTCACCGACACCTTTGCAGGTACCAAACGGCAATTACCGGCACCTAAAAGGTACCGTCCCCGACCCGCATTGCGGGGCGGTGTTTCCGGCGCGGGGTACCGCCATCGACCACGCGCCTTTAACCTGCATGGTTTTCGACCCTATGGTTCACCCTCAATCTGGCGATTTTTATGTCGCTGCAGATTATCAGTTCTGTCCGCTGGCTGGATTCACACCGATACAATCCCCGAACGGAAAGATGAGCCAAGATGGCACACTTTTCTCTGATATAATGCATGCGGTATAAAAAGTTAGCCAACATGGTTACATTTCATCCTTCTGCGTCGGCTGCGACGGTTGCGTCGATAAATTTGATACTGATGCTGTATCTGTTTTGCCGTCATTGCCGACGCAATCGACGCATTCATAGCGGAGACTAATTTCTTTTCTGTCATGTGTGCGCTTCATTTCGAATGTGATACCGCGCTCAGCAAGTCCCGCTTGGTTGCGTAGCATCTTCTTGATAAGAACGTTTGGTCGTATGGCTGCTCCGCACACTTTCTCAACCACGCTGGCCAATTCCGTAGCCGTTCCTGAGAAGGTGAGAAGGGGCTCCATAACGTCAGAAAGATGAATAATGATTTCGTCGCTTGGCTGTGGATCGTCGGTAATGCTATCAGATACCAGACACCAGATATGTGTTGCCTTATCAAATTCAAGCTGCAGCTCACGGTATTCGATATCCCGTCCCACACAGAAGAGAGTGGCAGAGTTCCCGTTGCGCTTGTCCTTTTTAAGGACAAAGTTGGAGTCAGTGGCGCCGCTGATTCCAGTTGTGCCGGAAATCATGTTCATAGGATCGTCATCGTTCATCTTGCGCAGGTGATGGATAAGCAAGATAGCAATCCGGTGCTTGTCCGCCAGATGTTTAAGAATAGTGATATCGCGGTAGTCGCTGGCGTAGGGGTTAGAGTCCGCACTGACCCTTCTTATTCTCTGGAGCGTGTCGATAACGATTAACACTGTGTTGGTATGGGCATTCAGAAAATCCTCAATCTGATTTTCCAAGCCTTCACCGATAACCTCCGACATAGTAGCGAAGTGAAGATTCTCCGGCGCTTCATCCGTGATGTCGAACAGCCGGGTTTGTATCCGCGTGAAGCTGTCCTCAAGACAAAGATAGAGTACAGTACCGCTGGTGACCGGAAAGCTCCACAGGGACTCACCCAACGCTACCCGCAGGCATATTTGTAGTGCCAGCCATGACTTTCCGATCTTCGGCGCTCCCGCAAGGATGTGAAGCCCCTGGGGAATTAACTCGCTTGCGATGAACCTTGTCGGCGGAAGCGGAGTGGTGAGAAGAGTCCCTGCATCCATTGTGATAAGTTTATTTTGCGACATAGTGACCTCCTTTCTGTGTTACCGATTGACTATAAATTTGTTATCGGATACAATCAAAATAACAGAAAAGATTTTCATGCACAAGAGGATAGAACGATGTCAGGTACATTGTGAAAATCCATCGGATACAAGGAGGTTTACCATGAAGGCAAATGCTTATGACCAGTTTTCAGTCTTGTTTTGGGAAGGGAATGTTATGCTTGGCAAAGGAGCAAGCTTTCCGCTAGGACAGATGACAACAGACTTTTTGAATTTGGACGAACAAATTCTGACTGAGATTGATAAACGTGTCAGTGAATTCTCGAAAGAAATGCGTGGTCTCTTTAAACATAAAAATAGCGGAGCTATTATTCCCGTGCAGGAAAAACTGAACGCCATCTGGGATGTAATATTTATATTGCCCTTTTATCGAGATCTTACTTTAGATATAAACACCTCGCGTAATCTATTCCCTATGCTGCTTGAATACAAACAGAAATGGGGGGGAGAGTTTCAAAATGGTTCCGATGGAAACAAAATGTTTATGGAGTTTCTTGATAAGATGGAGTACTTTGCAGAAAGCATCTGTAACTTCAGAGGACAGGTAGCAGGAATGTTGGAACTCTATTTTGAAAATCTGACACGTCGCAACAGCGAGGCCTACGCAGAAGCTTATGCAAGATACTACCAGGACATGGTCGATGCAGGGGCATTATTATTCGGGGATATGCCGTTTGAGCAGGATTTTCCTGTAAAAGTCAGGTTTATTCCTTTACGGCTTCCGACAGGAAAAGGGAAGATTATGCTGGCGGAGGAAGCGAAGTTTTCTTATCTTTCACATTTTCTATATACGGATTTCTACCGGGGTCTTATTGTGGGGAACGCTCCGCGCCGCTGTCATAATTGCGGGCGATTCTTTCTCCTGAATAAAGGCTATGATACCTGCTACTGTAATAACATCGCGCCCGGCGAAACAGAGAAGACCTGCCGAAAGGTAGGAGCTCATAAAAAGGAAGCGCGTAAGGAAGGAAAAACACCTGCGCGCCAAGAGTATAACAAGGTATATAACCGGCTTAAGACCCGACACGCAAGGGGTAAGCTCTCAGACGACGAATGGAACGTTGCCGTTGCACTGGCTTTGGAATATAAGGACAAAGCTGAAGCCGGAATGATCACCGATTCGGAGCTTAAGGAGGTTTACAATAAAATGTGACATGGTTCGCTCACAGCGTACTATATCTGCCGAAGATGAACATTTATGAACTGTCAGCTTCAAAACCATGCGGAACGAACAGAAAGAAGGAGCGCATTTGGTCTGTGTGTGATAGACTCAATACGCTCCTTTGTTATTGGTTATAGATTTGGTGGGACTTCGCCGGGTTTATATGGCGGAGGTGTGCTGACTTTGGTTGGTGCCGGCTGAAACTCGATGTAAATGATGTCGCCTGCCGGCTTCGGCTGCTCAGCGGGAGAAGCGGTTTTTTCACACGGTGTTGATTTGTCACCGCCCATAATCCCGACCTGCATATTGATATCGCCTTCACCATCAACGGTGATGCAGACGCTCCCGCTGCCTTCATCCTTGACCCAGCCGAAACCGGGTATCCACATTGATTTGACGTCATCAATAACAGCTATCGTCCCAGGCTTGAGTTCGGTGGTGGCTGGCGCGGATATTGATACAGCGTGAAGTGTCGGTTTTGCTGGCGATGCTGGTTCTGTTTTTTCTTCTGACGTTATCTCAGTTTTCGGCGGTTCATTTTCTGCGACAGCTTCTACTTCAGGATAAGGGTTATCGGTAGAGAGCAGAAATTTCGGTATTTTCTCTGGCCGAGCCTCGATTTCGGCGGTTACTGCAGTTTTTATCGGCTCAGCGGGTAAATCCTCGACCTCGGCGCTTCCGTGACCACACAGCGGCACACAATGCGGCACAGGCGATAATGGCTATTCTAGTGATGATTTGCTTTTTCATATAGACCATCTCCTCGTCAGCCACAACATACCACAGCTTTCTGGAGATAGCTATTATTTTAATGCTTTTTCATTAAAGGAGTTTTAGCAGAATAAGTTACACTTCTATTTCCCTTCTAAAAAAGCAATTTCTGCATCGATTAATTCCTTTAATTTTCGTAATTCATTCTCACTTAATGTAATGCCCTTGCCCATTTTTTCATGATCAGAGCTCCAATCGCGAATATCATATTTGGGTTCTCCGCCACTCCAACTAATCCTGTTAAACTCTTTACGCCAACCCTTACTACCTTCAGATATAACCCCAAGTTCATTAATAATCTCAAACTTGAAATCTCTTTTCGTATCAGACATCCGTTATTCCCCCTTAATCGGCCATTATTCTCCATGCAGGCTTATTTTCCGTGGCTTTTGAGCCTCGACCTTCAAAACTGAAACGCAATCCACTTTCGTTAATGATTTTCTCGATTTTCATTTTTTCACTGTTAATAAGCGGTACCCATATTATGCCTGACTGCATACGGTTATCTATATATGAGATGCCCGCATTTTTAAAGGAATTGATTAGGAAGTTGCCTTTAGATGAAATCTTAAGCTTTTCAGTCCTTATGTTCATTTGATTGTTTGTCTTAGCAGTAGAATGAATAGTACTACTGGTTGGTTTTTCATATGGTTTTTCAGATTTTTTTATAATTTGTTTCTGAACAAGTGACAAATCGGGGACATTCCCAACTGGTTGAATGGTACGATTTTCTTTTTCTGCAGGCATCATGGTTTCTTGCTTCAATGGCTGAGTAATGACAGGTTCAAATCGTATTTCATTGAGTTCATCACCCTTTTCCGAGTGCCATTCGTCAAGAATCTGTGCGGCACGGATTTTAACATTGTCGAGTAACAAAGACTTTTCTTGTGAAACAGACTCTTCTAATATCGTTTCGGGCAGAATGCCATTTCTGGTTAACTCCAGTTTGACTCGTTCCATAGTTCCTTCAGGGTTACGATAATACTCGCTTCCACGAATACGTATAAACTTCCAGCCAATTCTCTCCAAAATGGCTTGTCGCTCCATATCCTCGCGAACTTTTTCATCTCCACTGTGGAAAGATTCGCCATCGCATTCCACAGCAATGCTTTTGTCTTTATACTGCACTACCATGTCAATACGGTAAGCACCAACATCTTTTTGCTGAATCAAATGATACCCAGAGGCCACTAACGATTTGCCTACGGCTTCTTCAAATGGAGACTCAGCTTTAGCTTTGACTTTTTCGGCAAGTTGTATAAATGCCTTGGGATTTTCCGCATATTCGAGTAAATCACGGCGTAAATCACCACTTTTTAAATCTCTTGAATAATCAAGAGAATGAACGACCCATAATTGATCCTTAGCCCGGCTGGCTGCAACATTATATCTCTGTTTCCTTGACTGGTCAGCACCTTCTCCAGCCATACTGAGTGGACCATCGCCCTCGTTACTGTCAACGAGTGAGAGAAATACAACATCTCGCTCATCGCCTTGAAAATGGGAAGCATCACCACATAAGATACGCCTCTGTTCAATAATAACAGGGTCAATCCTTTTTAAAATAATTTGCTGTATTTTTTCTGATTGCTCATTACCTAAGAGTGAAATCACGCCAAATGTCAGATATTCATATTCTTTCTGCTCCAAACATGCCATCAATAAAGCAACTATTGTCTCGGCTTCTTTTATATTAATCTTTTGCCTTCCTTCACGAATTCCACCGTCCACCCTAAAGTTAACCATAGGTGGCGATATTTGAGTGCTGCTTGCATCTCGAAGCGGTTTAATCTTAAAATCATATGATAGCTTATTACTGTACCCTATAATATCTGGAAGGCATCTGAAATGCTCGCGTAGCATCAATGGCTGGAATGTAGTCCCGGCAATATCATAGAGAGATGTTTTAGCATCATAAAGATGTGCTGCTGGAATGATGTCCTTTATATGCATATCACGCAAAGCATTCATCTTATCAACATCTACACCAACAGCCATTGGGCTGACCTGTTTGTCATCCCCAACTATGATTACTTTTTTAGCCATGTACATGATACAGAGTGCCGAAATGTCAGATTGACTGGCCTCGTCAATGATAACGACATCAAAGTTGTTGTTGGCTGGATTAAGACTCTCCATCGCTTTATTAACCGTCATAATCCATGCGGGGACAGCAACCTGACATTCCACCATCAATTCGCGTGCCTGTTTTCTAAGTGCCGGTGCGTTTTTTCCTGTACCTTTGCCTATTTTCTTGACAGTTAGCTTCCATCCTTGCAATGCTTGCCTCATGCTTAAATTACGCTCAGTACGAAGCATAAGATTATACCATGCGCGGCTGGCAGCAACCTTAGCTGTGATTCGCTGCAACTCACGTGAAAGCATTACCGATTTGTGTTGAAGCTCTTCAAATGGTTCTGCCGTAATAGAGTCTATAATGCCCGCAAACTGTTTCCACTTCCATGCATCAGCAATTGATGGCGGACAAGTCAATTCACCGTGAATTCCAACTCTGTTTCTGATCTCATCAGTCCATTCCGGTGCTATAGGCTCTATAAGCTCCAACATTTCTTCACGCAATGACTTAAGAGCATATTTATTGTACAGCTCAGATAATTGTTGATAGTATTTTGTATATGATTCATGATTACAACTGGTAATAGATTCTTTCAGAGAATTACAGGTTGGGGAGTTCTTGCGCTTTCCTTCAGACAATGACTGTATCATTTGCCTTTTTCTCTCCTCAATATTACACAAGGTAATAAGGAGATTTGCAAATTCAATATAAAGGGGTAACTCCTTTTGAACTTTATTAAGCATTTTTTCTGTGCGCATTAGCTCGGAATCCATTTCTGATTCGCAAAAAATAGCATCTGCAAATAAACCTGCTTGATTTACAAATTGCATCAGGTTTGAGTATTCCTCCTGATACCAGTCAAGATAGCGCTTAATATTGGGTATCATCCTCAAGCCGATACGTTCAGGTTCATCATCAAGCGAACTAAATTCAATCATATCATGCTTTGCAATCAATTCATTCCAAAGAAGAGCAGTCTGACTCCTTTTCTCTTGAAGTTCTAAATAGTTTTGAATCAATCTGCAATCGTTTTCCGATGAAATAGGCAGACCATTAATTTTTATGCTCGTAAGTACCATTTCCAATGACTTGTTAAAAAGCAAGTCAAACTTAGTAATTTTCCCTTTCTTTTGAAAAATCTCGATTATTTTTTGTAAATGTGATGATAATTGGACAGATATTGCTTCCGGCATAATTTCAAAATGACGGCCCAGCATCTCTGCAACTATTGAATCAGCATAAGCCGCAGTATCTTTAATTGCATTTATCAGCTTATCCCATCTTTGACGATACCCGCCTCCCTTATTTCCATCCACAGCTGCATGAATCATCCAGCCATCTATATCTTTAAAAGAGTTTACATAATGAGAGAGCTGCTCTAGTCTTTCCGCGGAGGGGTTTTGGACAAATGGATTAGCAGGAGATCCTCCATTTCTATGTATGGACTTCTTATCCAGATTAATATCAATATTAAGATTCAATTCTTTTGAAATCTCATCAATTCTTGATTTACATTTTTCACTGCTCAGTAAGTCATTTTCAAACGATGAAGGAGATAAAAGAACATCAATTGCTGGAATAGAACAGGCCAATTCCTTTTCCTCTGACTCTGTTATACCTACATTACTATGATAAAGCATAATGAGTTGCTCAACAGTAACGGGCAGAGGGTGAGATAGTTTTACTTTCCCAGGAATGTATGATAATTCAGCCGCATTGGCATTAACAAATGCGGCGACCTCGGCCGGGGAATAGCTGTCTCCGTTATAAACAATGGGCTCAAATTCTTTGTGCTTAATGGTAAAAATCTTTTTGCGAACTTCAGCTAATTGTTGCATAATTGATGCACGCTGCCGTGAATCTGTTTCATCTTGTCTTTTCAACTCGTTTGCAGTATGTCTGGACATATATTCTGTGATACCATCGATAGAACGTACCATGTCAAGATTCGTGTCATCCAGGACAGAAACACACAAGTCTTTGATTTCATTGGGTAATTTTTCTTTGAGTACAGAAAGTGCTTTTTTCGTATGACTGGTTACCAAAACACTTTTTCCTTGTGCCAGAAAATGTCCGAGTAAATTCGCAATAGTATGAGTTTTTCCTGTGCCAGGAGGCCCTTGTACCAAAACAGCATTATAATGCTCTATGCGTTCGGCAATTTCAAGCTGCTCTCGATTTGCTTCCTTTGAAAGTAAAATAGAAATGCTTTCACCACTTATGGCAGCAAGTTGCTCCTCAATTGTTGGCTCATTCTCATTTTCCGGGATTTCTATAAGCCCTCCATCCACTAAATCAATAAGATGTCCAGGAACGCGACCAGTTCCTTCTATTGTCTTTATGATTTCTTCAATTGTTTTAAGAGTCCCATCGATACGCTTTCGAGCAAAAAATACCGGATTTAGTGTTGTAATAATCTTGTCTGAATTACAGATTTTATCTTGCTCATCCGTAATAAAATGACTATCTGGGCAGAGCCTGTGTGTCAAAATTTTAAGGAAATCCGGGGAATCATTGCGATCCAAAGGGTGATAATAATTCTCGCGTAGGGTTTCTTGAAGTTGCTTTACAGCACCATGATTGATTTCACGCATTTCTTGAAAAAGTAACGTGTAAAGTTCTGGTTCTGTAACCGTGTCATGGATGCTAATGATATTCTTTTCGGCATCAAATTGAAGCTTTACCGGCTTGAGAAGTATTGGATGGTTAATGGCATTATTACCTACTTCTTTTACAATTCCGTTACCGACCATAATCTCAAGTGTTTCTGATTCACGCTCCAAATCGGTATATAATTCAAACAATTGTGCAAAGAATTTTCTTGTCTTATCAATAACACGTTGTTTTCCAACCCAAATATCCCTTCGTGCATTCCATGACTCAAAAACACTTATGCGTTGTTTTGAATCGCTGAATTTTTCAGATTGATATTCTTTATTATCTGAATTTTCATCATTCTGAGATAGAGTGTTTTTAATTTTAACTTCATTTGAAAAGTGATCCCAGCCGGGTTCTAACCACTCTGAAATAACGTCATGTGGTTCAGGGCAACGCTGAAAATCTGGCTTTTTTACCGCCAGCAGAACTGTATCATCGCTTGTTTCTTCTTCGACTCTGTCTCTGTAATATATTGATATGTATTCTGGCGCATCGGGAATATCTTTTAAATAACGAGTCCAATATTGTTTATCAACGTCTTTAACAACTCGATATTTCAGCGCACACAGTTGTGCTATATATTTGTAAAGAGCAACTATTTTCTCTGTGTTTTTCATGAGCACACCTCACCAAAATAAGATAACATTTATCGATGTGTTTCTTTCGCTGCCTTAGTTCGTTCATCGTCCCGCATTCACGACGCCACTGAATCGGACCCCGAAGCCCTTCCTCCTGGTGGTGCTTGCCACCCGGTGAAGTGGTGTGTTGATGTCGAGTAGATAAGCGAAAGCCCTTATAGCCGTATTAATAGCACGTGAATGCCTTGTTATGTGGAGTTCCCTGTCCTCAGAGACCAGAAGTCGGCAAGGAGGCCGATTCCTTAAAAATATCATTACTTATCATCATTTATCCAGTATTCAGAGAATCTTTCATACGCTAAAGGTAAGCCCATTCGTTCGATTGTGTCGCAACAATCAATAATCGTACACCATTCCGTACCATTAAATGCAGGTCCTCTCATACCTCTACCAACAATCTGTTCATATAAAACATCACTCATAATTGGGCGACATAAAACTATATGATCTGTTTTTGGAGCATCAAAACCAGTGGTTAGAACACCATAATTGAAAATGAACTCCAAATCCCCTTCTTTAAACACGTTAATAATACCTCTGCGTTCCATTGCATCAGTCTTTGAAGATACTGCACTCGCCTTTCTCCCTAAATAATTTAAAATAGCGGATAAATGCTCACCATGCTCAACTGTACAAGCATATACTAATGTTTTGCTTCCTTTAGGAATCTCAAGTAGCCGCTTAACCAGTTTCTGATTCCTATCATCATCAAGCGCAAGTTTTCTCAATATTCCTTTGTCAACAGTGCTTTCGTCCGAAAGTTCAATTTTTCCATTGCTGTTTCTAATTTCTTCTAATCTTTGAATTTCTGATTCAGTAAATTTAATCGTAACGTTGTTTCTTACTATTTCATGTCGTGCTTTTGCAAGATATTTATTATCTTTGAAATATTTTAACGGGTTATGTGGGTCATAACCAACGCCAAGATTCGGTTTGAATAGTATAGCTTCAAATTGATTTACTAGCGACTGTGTGTCAAAATCGCCTATATTATTCCTACCGGGAGTAGCAGTCAACCCACATACTGGGAATAGTTCCTCTCCACATAGCTTCTTTGCTTCATCAAATAGATTGTTATACATATATGTAACTGCTCTATGCGCCTCATCAATAATCATTGCACCAGTATTCTTTAAAATTTCTTCAAGGGCTTCATCTCCAGATTCTATACGCCTGTGTAATTGACTAATGCTTGCAATTACTGCACCTCCAGAACGAATTTCATCAGCCGGTATTCGCTTCCCACCAAAGTAACGATAAATTCTTAAAGGATCTGTAAACTCACAATTTGACCATATTTCCTTTATGCAACTAACAGCTTGTTCGCACAGTTCCTCACTTTGTGCAATCCAAATCAGATATTTGTTCTCTGAAAATCGTGGTTGCAGCCACTCTATAAATGCTTCAACTGCAATTCTAGTCTTTCCGCCACCAGTTGGCAAAGTTACCATACATCTTGTATTATTCCCGACTCTACATAATGTTTCCTTCATTCTGTTTTTCAAATCAACTTGATATTCCTTAAGGGCAGATAATTTACTTTTTGGATTGATTGTCTCAACCGCTTTTGTTTGTTCATTTCTACTAGACAGTCCAGCAAACACTTCAGGAAATCCTGTCGCAGATACAAATTTTCTTGCCCATCGGCCTCCGTCATGCCAGTTTTTCTCTGAAAGCTCAGTAATTTTGTATCCCCTCGCATTATACCCGTTCTCTCCAAATTCCTCGTATAGCTCGTCAATAACACTATCTTCGAGCTTTTTCAATATTCTAGCACGCAAATCTCTCTTTTCTTTACCACTGAATAGACTACATCCTTCTTTGAAAACAGCTAACTTAACAAAATCAAATCCTTTGACCTCGCCATATCCAAGTTTTTTAGTAATTGAATTAGCTACGTTATGCCACTTATTAGAATAAATTTCCTCATGCCATAATTGTGTCGAAATGTTGTACTTCTCAAAAAGTAATATAGTCGTGTATTCGGAACTTAGATTTTCGAGCATTCCGGAACTTAAGAATTTCCAGTTTAGCGAAGCGTATCATTTACAATGAGTAGTGAACATGATAGCCTTTCAATGGCGATGTCAAAAGGCCTGCTGCATATCGCCCTTGACATTAAATCATGTTCACAGAGGCTCGTTGTCAATGATAAACTGGAAATTCTGCGGAACTTAAGTGCTCGGATTCTACTTTGCCAAAAACATAGTCGCTTCTTCAATTTCATAGAATTTTGGTAATCTACTCATTATTTTCCTCCTTTGAATTTGCTCAATAATTCGATAGTCAAAACTCCAGAGCCCGTCCCTATAAAATCCGCGACACGATGACGTGGTGTTGCAGGGAATTTCACATAACTATCGGTTTTTCCGAATCCTTCGGAATAGCCCCAACACGACCAAGGCGATACGCACCAGGGATACGGCCTTTGTCGCAAAGAACCTCAACTCTGCGCTGTGTAAGACCCCACTCTATTGCCTTATTTTTCGACGTGACATAATCCATGGCAAAAAACTCCTGTAAAAGTATGTCAAAATTATTATACATCTCTCAAGCGAACAAAACAAGCGAACTTCCCCAATTAATGGATATACAAATGGACAATAAAAAACGTGCAGCCATTGATACTACACGTTTTTTGCACTGGAGCTGGTGGCGAGAATCGAACTCGCAACCTGCGGTTTACGATACCGCTGCTCTGCCTTTGAGCCACACCAGCATATATGTAAGGGCGGGATTTCCGATCCTCATTTTCATTTTATTATAACGTATTAATCCTACCTTATCAACAATCACAGACCTGAGCATTACGAATGCTCTGCTCTACCGACTGAGCCACTCCAGCATTTATCAACATTTATATTTTACTTCAGGTTCCGTTTCGGCTTCTGAGGCATATCAATCAGAAACTCGGTAAT